>JAFGFE010000014.1 GCA_016931225.1 Candidatus Zymogenaceae bacterium | reverse complement strand
CGCGAGGATACGGCCGGATGTCCCAATCAGTGGCGGATCTCCACCACCGTGCCAATGTCCACTATCGTGACAAGCTTCAAAAGATCGTCGTTATCCATCCGGATGCACCCCCGGGAACCGGGTGAGCCCAGCGCCTCCGGCTCGCTGGTGCCGTGAATACCGATGCCGGTCCAGGGAGGCGTTGCCAGCCGGAGAAACCAGGGACCGTAGGCGAGCTCGCCGTTATAGGTCCAGGCGGAGCTGTCCTCAATGGAAACGATCTTGAAGGTCCCCTCCGGCGTACGGTTGTCCCCCGCCTCCTTCTTATCGGCAAGGTCGGGATTCTTTCCTACGGTCACCGGATATTCACCCAAAAGCTCTGCGGTCATCAGATCATACACCCTCAGGGTAAAATCGGTTTTTGAGATGACAATGCGCACATCCGGTTTTTCCTCATTCAGTCCCAGGCGATTGCTCATCCGTGGAGAAAACTCGAGACCCAGCACCACCACAACGTCCTTGAGCATGTCCACCGGCTCCATCACACCCTCATCCACCGTTGTGTGCACTTCCGTCGCCACATCCTCAAGCTCCGGAGGATAATATACCACCGTTTCATAGTAGTATCGATCCGCATTGTCCGGGGTGTAAAACGGATATTTTCGGGTCAGCCCGTGGTCTATCTCAACCTTCATGTCCTTGGCCAGACCTTGTTTTGTCGTGGAGTTCAAAATCAGGATGTAATGTTCCACGGTGAGGGTCGGAAATGTGGGAATCACTGAATCCATCCCCAGGATTACCTGCACCCCGCCGGAGGACATTTCCTCTTGGGAAAGAAGCATCCCGACTCCAATAATTTCTTTGATCTCCTTGGCGGCTTCTTCGTCGGCGGGATTGTAGAGGATTTCCGTCACCACCTTGTAATTAGTCAGGTTTTTCGGTTCCGCGACGATATACCCGCTCTCCACCAGCTTCTTATTGACCCCCCGGGCCAGGCCGTTCACCCCCACCTTGGAACAGTACGCCTGACAGCCGTTGAAGACCGTCACGACCGGTTTGGGTGCGTCCGGCACCAGGGATGAATCACAGCCCACCAGGGAAAAGATGCCCAGTGCTGCAATCATCATAAAAAACGGGCGTACTTTCCCTGAAACTATATCACACATATGAAAATGCTCCTTGACGGCATCAATTGTATCAAAAACAGCAGCGGTCAACTCGTTTTTTGTACATATTCACCGCGCTGCATGGTTGCCTCACCGCAATAAAACGGTGTCCACACGTCTCATTATAGAAAAGGAGTGATTATTGTCAAACAAAAATCACGAAAACCGTGCCCATGAGTAGTTCCCATCCGTCTTGTGGGATACCTGCACCCCTCTTGAGCGATCAACAATATATAAAGTCCCTGTTTGTACAGGAACAAAAGGAAAAAAGCAAGGATACAAATCTATTTACAAAAAAAGTCTCATACTGTATAGTGTACTAATACTTCGCAAGAGCCGTAATGTCATCGGAGGTGCTTACATTCATGCGAATCAATTGGAGCAAACGTGAGATGATCATGAAGATCGTCTATTTCGGTCCAAGCCAGGGCGGAAAAACCACAAACCTGCAGTCCATCTATAACAAGCTCAATCCCCAGGTGAAGGGTCAGTTCATGTCCATCAACACGAAGGAGGACCGTACGCTCTTTTTTGATTTTTTCGACATGACGACCACCACCCGATTCAAGGGGGGCTCCATCAAGGTGAGGTTCGAACTGTACACCGTGCCGGGACAGGTGAAATATGAAGAAACCCGACGGCTCGTCATGCGCGGGGCCGACGGCGTGGTGTTCGTGGCCGACTCCCAGACATCAAAGCTCACCGAAAACCTCTATTCCCGTGCTGACCTGGATGAAATCCTCCAACATTACGGACAGAACCCGGAGACGTTTCCCACCGTTATACAGTACAACAAACGGGACCTGCAAAACATCTCCAGTGTCGACGATCTCAGCAAGGCCCTCAATCCGAGATTCAACCTGGAGTTCCAGTCCGTCGCCATCACCGGCGAAAACGTCATGGAAACACTCAAGGGAATCTCCCAGGCCGTCATCAAGGCCGGAAGAAAAAAACATACTCAGTAGTCTTCCCAACCCGCACCGCCCGTTTCCCTCCATCGAAAGACCGTAATAATTCTCGGACGACACGCCCCCGGGATCGTATTGAAATGTGTCATAACACACGATTTTCAATCGCCATCGGCTTTATCACAAGACGGACGGTGCGGGCACCGTCCGTCTTTCCACATCGCGCTTTTACTACTTTCTCATGTACGTAAACGAGGCATTCGGCCTGCCCACAAAGCATGATTTGTCAAATCCGTAAAAACGGATGATCTCCACGGTCAACCGCGCCTCATCTTCCTGTTGGTCAAAATCGAACAGCCAGTGATCGCCGTCTACGACCTTCCACCTTCCGGATATATACTTCGCCTCAACGGCGTCGGGATCGAAGCCGACACAATCCTCGCCGGGATAGGCGCCTTCCGGCGCTCCCCCTCCCACGGTCCAGTACATCAGCGATGCGTCGGGCCTGCCCACAAAACACTGGGAGTCCATGGAATAATGCCGGATGATCTGGAAAGCCTTGTCCGCCTCCGCGGCATTATCTCCGAAATCAACCATCCACATGTCGCCCTCTGCCAGCTTGTAGCTTCCCCCCGCCTCTATCACCGACACATGCGAAGGATCAAACGAGATGCAGTCCTCATCCGGCCGTATCGACATGATCGGGCCCAGAGGGATGGGCACGGGTTCCATGACGACATCCGCCTCCCCCTCTTCCTCCCCGCCTTTCACCAGCACCACGGCACTCATGGGGGCCGAAGATCCGCCCAGGGAGCCGAACACCCCGCCGGATACCTTCCATATTTCCTTTCGGGACGTGTTCACCTTGAAAAATATGTCGCTCCATGTCTTCAGTCTCAGGTGATAGAGATAATCTTTCAGCTTCGCCACCTCCCAGTCATCCCCGTATGAAAGCACGGTGTTTTCCGAAATGATCTGGAGTGTGTCGCTCGGGGGGGCGTATACCAATTTGAGTTTTCTGAACCTGAGGAAGAACCGATCCGGCACCGTGTCACCGACGCCGCCCACCACGTCCACCGTGACGTCGTCAAGGGGCTTCTCGGTGCCGCCGAGCTGGCCGAATACTCCCCCGGTGACCAGATACGCCTCCCGCCGGGAGGTGTTCACCTTCCAGTAATATCCGCTCCAGTTGCTGCGGCGGATATGATACAGAAACGGCTTGAGTTGGACCATTTCAAGGCCCTCCCCATATGAAAGCACCATTCCCTCCCCGGCGAGCTGCATATCGCCGCTGGTGGGATCGACCACGAGGTAGCCGTCGGTAAAGGCGATGGTGAAGGAATCAGGAACCTGGGCTGCGGCCGAATGTGAAAATCCAACGATCCCCAGGGTGAGCACGACGGCGTATAATGCCATACGATATGTCTTCATATCTTCCTCCCTGTAATACAATCTAATAAAATAATCTCATATTTATATATCTTCACGCCTCTTTTGCACTCTTCGCTCGATCACTGTATCCCAGTGTACAGTAAAAGAGAATATTGTGTATGACTGACATCACAGTATGCAAAAAAAGAGGGGCGGTTTTTTGTCCGCCCCTGAAAGAACAGTGCGTACACTATTCGTATCGATAATCATTCGGTCCGTCCAATATGACTTAATCTAATTTAGACCTTTATGTCCTCAAGGCCCATTTCATCCAGCACCTCGTTGTAGTATTCCGCGACCTTTTTAAGTTTGGGGGCTAAACGCAGGAGTCCCGTCGCCGACCCCTTCACCTTGATTTTTTTCCTGGTAATCGCGGTGATCGGATTGAGCTTGTTCGACCACGAGCGATGGGCGTCGTCCGCCGAAAGGCTCATGATGAGATCCGGCTCGTCATCGGGCCGCCCCTGCCCGGACGTGACCTTCCCGCCTCGGGCATCCACCCAAAAGGCGCAGTTTTCTCCGTCCTGGGTGTAATCAAACAGGATAAGCTGGTTCACCTTCTTAAGGCTTTTGGACAGATCTGGATCCGCCATGCATTTGTCAAACATCTTTAGAAACGCCTCGATTGGCTGATTTTCATTTTTCCAGAATTCCATGTTCTCCACCTCCGAGATCCGTAATGATAGTATATATTATTAGACACCCTAAAGGGCGTCTTTATATATTTCCAGGAGGTCTTCTTCCTCGACGTACCGGGGGTTGTAGCTGATCTGGGAATCCCCCACCGCCAGCTCCGCCAGTGCGCTCAGGTCTTCGCCGTCGTCCGTCACGCCGTGATCTTTCAGGGTATCGGTCAGCCCGATCTCCTTTTTCAGCGCGTGCACCGCCTCCACAGCGAGCTTTCCCGCATCAATCGGATCCATCCCCGCCACGTCACATCCCATGGCGTCAGCGATGAGCATGAATCTTTCCGGCACCTCCTCCACGTTAAACGCCATGACATGGGGCAGCATCATGCCGTTGGCCAGCCCGTGGGGGATGCCGTATCGGCCGCCAAGAGCGTGGGCCAGGGCGTGGACGGCGCCGGTCATGGTATTGCTGAAAGCCATGCCGGCCATGGTGCTGGCAAGAAGCATGTGTCCCCGGGCGTCTATGTTTTCCGGCTCCTTCACCGCCGCCGGCAGGTACGTGAAGATCAGTTTGATCGCGTGAAGAGAGAGGGCATCGCCGATGGGTTCGGCGGCGGTGGACGTCATCCCCTCGATGGCGTGGGTCAGGGCGTCCATTCCGGTGAACGCGGTGATCCGTGGAGGCAGCTTTGTGGTCAGTTCAGGGTCCAGCATGGCGATATCGCAGTTACAGTAGGGATGGGACACGGCGATCTTCTGCCTTTGCCGGACGTCCAGAACCACGATGCCGGTGGTGATTTCACTGCCGGTCCCGGCGGTGGTGGGGAATGCGATATGTGGGGGAAGGAGCTTCGCGGTGTCATGCAGCGCCGCCTGATCGGCCAGTGGGGCGAAGTCGTCATGCCCCTCGCCGATCATGATGTTCACCGCCTTCGCGGTGTCCATAACGCTCCCGCCGCCGATTACCACCATGCAGTCCGCCCCGTTCTTTCTGTAAAACACCACCCCCTCGTTGACCACGTCTATGCGGGCGTCCTGAACGATCTCGTCGAACACGCCGACCAGGGCCAAGCCAGATTTTTTGATCTCCTCGGTCACCATATCGACGACACCGGCATCGACGAGCCCCGCGTCTGTGTAGATCACCGCCCGGGTGCCCCCGAGCTGTTCCATCTCGTAGGCGATTTCGGCCCTCAGTCCCGGCGAATACATAATTCTGGGACGATGTAACCAGATGAAAAACGGGTCGAATGCAATATCAGGATATTTCATGAACACCTCCTATAATACGCACACGTTCCATATCTTCCACGGTCCCCGTACCGCCTCCGACATCGCTTCGGCGTGCCCGGTTTCCCGGTACGAAATCGATTTGTCATATGGAGGGTCGTCGGGCCTTCACGCATTTAAAAAACTCATGACAGCCGCGACGGACGTATCCACCATCACCTTGAAATCGAACGCTTCGGGATCAAAAATATACTGGAGCGACGCCCCGCCTATGACGGCGATAATCAGGGACGCCAGAAGATTCACGTCGACCCTCGCCCGGAACACGCCCTTGTCAACTCCCCGTTCGACAATTTTCGCCATTTCCCGCCGGTATCGTCGAAACAGGGTTGCATTCAGATCGCTCATAAGGGTTTTCTGGGTGATCTGCGACCAGAAAACCATCATGACGTGATAAAACTCCTTATGTTCGTGAACCAGGTCGAAACTCACACGGAGAATCCGTTCCATCTGCTCTTTGGGTTCCGGGTGGTTCTGTATAGTCGACGCGAAGTTTCTGTCGATAACCCGTATGATGGAATCAAACAGGGATACCATGACATCTTCCTTACTGGAAAAGTAATAGTATATTATCCCTTTGGAAAATCCAGCCCGGGTGGCGATATCCTGAACGGTAATGTTTTCGTATCCCTGCTCAGCGATAATATCGTACGCGGCTCTGAGTATCTGGGATTTGCGTTTTTGGGTGAGTTCAAGGTTTTTTGACTGAGTCACAATATACCACACGTTCATTTATGAAAGTGTTTTATATAAACACGCACCGGGCCCCCATTCCAGAGAACACCGGAGGCGCTCTTTTTGTCTAAGTGTTTTCTTGTCGGTCTGTTACCCCTCAAAAAAAGAGTCTGTATCCCCGTATGGACTATCTCTCTGGTACCGCCCGTTCTCTCTCTCCGGAGCGCGTCCGATCCGAAACAGAATGCCCGTCAGAAACAAAACCGATTATTGACCGGCCGGTCAACACTATCGCACGGAACGATGGTATGTCAAGTATTTTTCTCTACCGGACACCTTGAGTTTTTTTTGGGGTGTTTCACTCTCAATGCCGCTGTTTTTTTCATGTTTCTATTGACCCGATACAGCGGAAAATGGTACATACGTCAACAACGGTCCCTTAAAAGATCCCGGGCCGCATGTTGCAAGATAATTACTGGATACTCAATACACGACGGTACCATGGTCGGCATAGTCATCGCCTGTCATCTTGACATGGCGAAAAATATTTTTAAAACGGCGTCATTTATGCTGGGCGAAACGCCACAGCAGGTAAACGTGTTCTCCGTAGAGCTCGGCATGGAGAAAGAAGAGATGCTGCTTGGTTTGTCCCTGGCTACGGGCGAGGTGGATCAGGGAGACGGCGTGCTGGTGCTGACGGACATTGTGGGAGGCACCCCCGCCATGCTCGCCCACGAGCTTCTGGAAAAGCGGCATATCGAGGTTGTCAGCGGTGTCAACCTGCCGATGGTCCTGGCGGTGATCAACTACCGTGACGGCATGACACTCAAGCGTCTGGCGAAGATGGCCGTCAAGGCGGGAAAAGAGAGTATTTTCACCATCAGGTAAACATTCCGCCTTCTCCTATCGCACGTTGGCCGGATCCAATGGATAGGCAAGATCATCCAGAACCCGGATATATTCCTCGATGACCGGATAGCTGTTCATGAGCACATCGTTGTCGATCACCTCCGGCACGTCCCGTTCGCTTCCCAGTATATCAAGATCGCACTCGTTCACGCCGTCTATAGTGATCGCGGGTACCCCCAGGGCAAGAAACACCAGGGAATCCGCGGCGACCCCGGTGATCGAACCCGGCGATGCGTCGTACCCGAACCGCCCGCCGACCTCAACAAAAATGTCCTCCAGCACATCCGACGACCCCTCAGGCCAGGGATGGGGCATGGTCATCCCGAGACACTCCAGATTGACCATCGCATGGATCTCTTTCGGCAGGCAATCGCTGTTACAGGCGAAATCGATGGAGCCTAAAAGCCCCGCCTCCTCAAGGTCGAAAATCACAAAGAGAAGATTATGATTCAGTTCCTCGTCAGAAAGGCCCCGATAGAGCGCCGCTGCCATCAGCATGCCGCTGTAATTATCCAACACTCCCATACCCTCACCGGCGCTGTCCAGGTGGGCGCTGATAATCAGCCACCCCTCGCCACCTCCCTCCAGGGAGACGATAACGTTGCCGGGACAATCCGAAGAGCCGCCTGACGGCTCACCGTCGGTGGAGACCGGTTCGATAATCACATTTGTCGCCCCCAACCGTTCAAAAAGCAGTGCGATGCTGTTGCACCGCTCGGCCCGCTCCCGGGAGATCGTTCCCAGCTCGCTTATGACTTCATCCATAGGAGATATAGTCACGTCTGCGGCGCAGGCAAACAAAGGATAGGAACAACACACAGTAAAAAAAACCAACAGAAATGATGCTTTTCTCATGTAATTCCCGAAATACGACCTTAGGAAAGGGTTTTCTCTCCATTTTGAGCAAATATGGGTAATATTTTCTTTCTGCTTGACTTGAGAGGATAAATATGATAAAAAATAGAGTTAATCTCTATAGAGATTCTATCTTTAGGGTATCATACTTACAATTATACAATTATAGCACAAAAATCATCCAGGGTACGTCTCGGAATTACCCCCGGGGATACGGAGTATTCGTACGGGGAGATCTGGAGAACGCCGATCAACCGGCCGCAAATAAACATACGAACCATTACAGATACCACAGGCTCGTCATGGCCAATATGCGAACTGAAACACGCATGCCTCGGGACGGCAGCATGTGGTGCTGAAGAAATAGCGTTGGAATCTGGTGTGTTCCGGAAGCCCGGTATTCTGTACATGGCACCTTCATAGTGCGGCGATGACAAACATCGCTGGAAAACCTTCCTGGTATCACACCACACAGAAATCACAAAAACCTTATGGAGAGATGAGCGAATGACACAAAACGAGGCAAATTCCCGCGTGTCGCAGCTCTGGGAACGGCTCAGACAATTCGGCAAAGAGCATCCTCAGGTCTTTGTCTATTTCCACATCGTTCTGTTTATCACCTTTATCTACCTCTTGGTGGCACGGCCCATCACCATCGCGCTGATCGAGTCCAGGGGCGATTACAACAAGTACCTGGCGGAGGAGCGCGCCGAGATGGAAAACGATCTGGAAAAACTGGCACTCGAACTGGAACTCGAAACATCCTTTCGAACAAACGAAGACCTGCTGGCGCAGATTCGCGTTATGAACGAGGAAATCGCCGCATACGAGCGGGAAAAAGAACAACACAAGACCGATATCGATCTCGTCGTGCTCGGTTTCAGGAAATTCCTTGAAATTACCAGTACATCAAACACTCTCAGTGACGAGCTGGATCAGGTCTATGTGGAGGAGCGAATTCTTGATGAAGCGGTTGGTGGCATGTAGCGGTGTGTTGCTGTTGTTGCTCTTGTCGGCTCCGACCACCCTTTTTTCCCAGGACATTCACGACAGTGCCAAAAGGTTTTACGAAACGACGTCAAGTCGGGTCGTAAGAAACCACTACAATGCATCGGTCGTCAGGAATTTCTGTCGTCTCGATCAAGAAACACTGTGTAACTTTCCATTCGGTATCCCCACCAGCGGCACGATCATGTCGCATTACGGATACCGGGTGTGTCCGTTTGACTGTTCCAGGATTGAATTCCACTCCGGAATCGACATCGCCAATAACTCCGGCCATGAGATATTCGCCGCCGCCGACGGCGTTGTCTCACGTACCGGCTGGACCAGCGGATACGGCGTTTCGGTGGTGATTGATCACAACAACTCCGTCTCAACGTTGTATGCCCATCTGTCAGAATCCCTGGTCGTTGACGGACAGAAGATAAAAAAGGGTGAGTTGATCGGACTCATGGGGAGCACCGGCCTTTCAACAGGCCCGCACCTGCATTATGAGATCCTCATAAACGACCAGCGTATGGATCCCATGATGTTCTGGGACATGATGCTGTAACACCCCCGATAACGAGGGATACACTCCTCGAACACGAACGGGGACGACATTCTGCAAGAGCACGACACAATGGTTGGATGAAAAACCGGAATTTCAAATTCATGAAATTCCGGTTTTTTTGCGACTTGACACTTGACGTATTCGTCTATTTTTGATATAGCACTGCACGAATTCTTTCACTTTCTGGAGCACAGAGATACATAATGGGCATAACGCTGATTCTGACCGAGGGAAATCAACCGCCCGAACTGAAGCATGACGGCTCGATCGAGGTCGATACCGGCGCCATCGTCCTTCCCCAGGGTGCGTTTACCGTCGGCGTGGGCGGATTTCTATTCGCCGAAGTATGCGAAGGTCAAGATCTGAGACACGGCAAAAACACCTTCTGGTTCTACTTCCCTCAGGTCAAGTACATCAAGGCCACCGACGGGACGGTCCTGTTTCGAAACTGGGACCTCTGCCCCGATTGCGAGGTGATCGACGATGTCTTTCGCCTCAACGAGAGAAAAGAGGTCAAGCGATACTGCAGGCGGTGCAACCGCGAGCTGGTCATGAAAGAGTGATGTGTCCGGCACGCGGGAGATGACTCCGCCGGCCGGATATTGAAGACATACTGAAAAAGGACCGTGCACGACACGCCCGAAAAAGGGGGCTGTCTCGATATGTCGCGAGAGGCCCCCGGTGGGTACGGGTACGAATCCTTAAAAAACAGGCGAAGAAAAACTTGCTTTCTCCTCTGATGAACCGCCGTTATCAGGCCGCGCCGCAGAGGGAATACAACATTGCACGATCGTCGTTGAATCACTCCGCATGCTTGACGGTGGCGATGGAAAGCATGCTGAACCCGGTGCGTTTTGCGCTGTCCATCACCACCACCACCGCGCCGTGACTCGCCCCCTCGTCCGCCTGGATGATCAGGTTCGAGTCCGGATTTTCGTCCTTGAATTCCCGAAGTCTTTTCATGAGGGATTCGCCGTCCATGCGATCCTCGCCGATGAATATCTCATCATCCACCGTGACCACAACGATGATATCCTTCTCTTCCTGCGTGATATCCTCCGCCGATGACTCCGGGAGGTCCACCTTGAGGCCGGGGGACAATATAAAGGTGGTGGAGATCATGAAGAAAATAAGGAGCAGAAGCACCACATCGATCAGTGAGGTGAGGTTGACCACGGGAGGCTCTTTGCCCCGGGTCTTTCGGGAGAAATTCATCTCAGTCCTCCCCCTTGATGATGTCGATCAGGCCGATGCTGTACTGCTGCATCTCGAAGATCAGATCGTTGGCCCGTCCCATCAGGTAATGATATCCGATCAATGTGGGTATCGCAACCGTCAAACCCGCCGCCGTGGTCACCAGGGCCACGGATATGCCGTCTGCGAGCTGGGTCGGATCGCCCACGCCGATTTCCGTGATCTTTGTAAAGACCTTGATCATACCCTGAACCGTACCCAAAAGGCCCAAAAGCGGGCTGATCTGTGCGATGACGGAAAGAACACCCAGATACTTCTCAAGAAACTCCGCCTCCTGGCTTCCGATCTCCTCCACCGCCTCCTTGATGATATCCCTCTTTCTCCCGAAGTTTTTTATCGCCGCGTAGAATATCCGGGCCATCGGAGATCGATCCCGTCTGAGAATCGTCGAGACGTCGTTGATCTTATCCTTTTTCACCAGTTCTTCCACGTGAATGACCAGCTCGGGCGGGATGATTTTTCTGCGGCGCAGATAAAACACACGCTCAAGAAACACTCCCAGTGCGATAACCGAGCACAGCACAATGGGAATCATGAGCGGTCCGCCCTTCACCAGTAAATCAAGAAAATTACCCATATCTCCCCTCTTCTTATTATGTTTCCTCTACTGCACTGTGTCCCGATACAGGATCAACTCCCCCACCGGTACAACCATCACATCACCTGAGGTCAGGCGTTTTTCCATGCGTTTCAGCGCCGTTATCGTCTCATCATAGGGGTGACAGATAGCCACCGCCGATCCCTCTCCGACCGCCAGTTCCAGTAACATCTCGATATTTTTCTCGATTTTTTTCACGTCCCGATCATTATCCAGAAAAACGTTTCGCTCCGCCGTCGGCATGCCCATTCCCAGGGCTATCGTATACGCGACGGTGCGGGGTGTGGTTCGGGAATCGACGAAATAGAGATCGTGTCGCTCCAACACGTCCAGGACGGCATTCATCCCGGTCTCGTCCCCGGTAAAAAGGGAGCCCATGTGATTGTTGACGCCGCTGATAAAGGGAACCGACTCGATGGAGCTCTCAAGACACGCCTCTATCTCCGCTCGGTCCATCGAGACAAACAGCGCGTGATCCCCCGGATTTACCTCGGGGTAGCGTATCGGCTCCATCGGCTGGTGAAGCATCACCTCCCACCCCCGGTCGTGGGCCAGGGTGGCTACTTCTACCGAGCAGGACTCCCCGGGCAGCACCGCACACGTGATAGGAAAATCCAGGGCGAGCAGATCGTCAATGTACCGATCGCTCATGCCCATATCATCCATAATGATGGCGACTCGTGGAATCTCGGGCGCCGGGGGAAACACGGTCAGACGGCGGACCGGCACGGAATACGCGGTGACCGTCAGGATGAATCCCCCTTCGGGAAACACCTCGTATTCCCCGTGGGCAACCCCCTCCCACTCATCCAGGACGTCGTCCAGGGCCGATCTGAGAGAATCAACATCCACGGGCGAGTCCGCCCCGTATTCGTCCCGCACCTCCACCCATACAAGACCCCGTTCCTCTCGGGGCCAGGTCTTTCGATCGCTGAAGAGGCCGTCTTCCAGCCCCCGATCGATCAAGACGCCATCCAGCGCATCGTTGATCGAACGAATCCTCTCCGTCCGCTCATCCTGTGGGGAGTCGGTCGTCGAAGGCGCCGTGGGGGCGGCCGGAAGCCAGGCGACTCGATCCCGGCTCAGCTGAAACACGATGGCGACACAGAGACACAACACCACCACGCCCAGTATCGCGAAGATGATGAAATGGGCACGCCCTGATGGTTTATGCAAAGACGTGCCCGTATTTTTTAAACCACGCCGGATAGGCCCGCTTCGAGACGCCGGGCCGCGCCGTGAGGCGGGCCTGCGACGTGAACGGTCGTGTGTCACCTGTGTTCCCCGATCCCTCCGTCATACCTCGTGGATGTATTCACTTCACGCAATCGGTGGTGTATCGATCCTATTTCAGAAGATATTCGTATTTACTCCAGTGGGCGATGACCTCCTTGGCCTTCTCGAGCTGTACGTCCACGAACTCCTCATCGGCGGTCTCGTCTTCGGATTCCGTCTCATCTGTGACTTCACCGTCTTCTTCCGAAACCTCCCCGGGTGCGGGAAACGTCACCTCGATATCCGGCTCAATGCCGATCTCATGGATGGACGCGCCGCTGGGGGTATAGTAGAGCGCGGTGGTGATCTTCAGGCCGGAGCCGTCCTTCATGGGTATGATCGTCTGGACGGACCCCTTGCCGAAGGTCGTGGTGCCGATGAGAATCGCCCTGCCGTTGTCCTTGAGGGCGCCGGCAACGATCTCCGACGCGCTGGCGCTGCCGCCGTTTACCAGCACCACCATCGGCAGATCCGCAATGGTCCCTTCACGATGGGCGCTGAATATGGCGTTGCTGGTCGGGTCTTTGCCCCTGATAGAGACGATAACCCCCTCGCTGAGAAACATGTCCGAGACGTCCACCGACTTGGACAGGAGCCCCCCCGGATCGTTCCTGAGGTCCAGGATGATGCCGGTGATGTCCCCGTTGGTCTCGTCGGTGATGGCATCAAGGGCATCCCTTAGATCAACCGCAGTCCGCTCCTGAAACGACGTTATCCTGATATAGGCGGTGTTGTCATCGAAGATTTCATACTTGACGCTCTGTATCTCGATGATATCCCGGGTGATGGTCACATCCCGCATCTTCGTCTCGCCCTCGCTCTGAACGGTGATGGTCACCTGGGTTCCCTTGGGCCCCCTGAGCAGCTTCACCGCATCGAAGGCCGTCATGCCCTCGGTGGAGTCTCCCTCAATGTAGAGGATCTTGTCCCCCGCCTTCAACCCCGCCTCCCAGGCGGGAGTATCCTCTATGGGTGCAATGATCGTCAGCACACCATCGACAACAGAGATTTCGATACCCAGACCTCCGAAGGCTCCCTTGGTGTCTTCCATAAACTCCTTGTAGTCACCGGGCCTGAAAAAGGCGCTGTGGGGGTCCAAAGAAGAAACCATGCCCTCAATGGCGCCGTAGATGACCTCACGGGTGTCGACGTCATCCACATAGTTGTCTCGAATAATATTCAGCGCGTTTGTAAACAGTTCCAGATCGCTGTATATGCTATCCGATGACGCCAGGACGTTATCAAGTCCCTTCCCCAGTGATACCCCCAACATGAATACAAGGGCGAATACCACCACGTATTTCAGTTTCCCGCGTCGATCCGACATCTGTTGTCTCCTTTCTGGACGCGGCGATTTCCCGCCGCGGCTTTTTTTATCGTGTGTATTTTTTTATCAGATTATCATACCACAATTTTAAAATAATCGCTATTGGGAAGCCAACCAGGAATCGGGGTCCGATGTATTGCCGTGATGGCGGATCTCGAAATAGAGATTCGGCCCCTTGAGCGATCCCGTATTACCCACCGTGCCGATAACCTCGCGTGCGGATACCGTATCGTCCACACCGACCAGAATGTCCCTTGCGTGGGCGTAAATGGAATAGTAGCTGTCGCCGTGGTCGATGATAATGAGGTTTCCGTACCCTTCAAAATAGTCCGCATAGATGACCTGGCCGTCGGCCACCGATATGAAATCAGTCCCTTCAGCCGCCTGAATCTCGATGCCCTTGTTGAATATCGGGTTGTTATAGGTCGGGTCCGTACCCTTGCCGTAATCGGTGATGGTCGGTCCCGAAACCGGCCGGGGCAGTTTTCCCTTGAGGGATGCGAACGCCCCTCCGGCGTCGGGGGACGTATGGTCGGAACCCTCCATTTTCGCCCGTTCCGTCTCTTTGCGCCGCTCCTCCAACAGCTCGTCGATGAGGGCGGTCAGCTTCCTTTTGGATTCCTCCAGCTCCCCCAGCGCATCCTCATAGAGACCCCTCTCCTTCTTCACCTCCGCAAGATACACGCCGCGCTTCGACTTTTCTCCCTCGATTTCCAGCTTCTTTCGGGCCACCTCCTCGGTCAAGAGCTTCAACTCGTCCCGTTTCGTCTCGAGTTCTTCGAGGTCGTCGTTCAGGGCGTCATTCAGATTTTTATACTCGTAAAAAAGCTGCTGGTCCGTCTTGACAATGGCGGAGAGATATTTCATCCGTCGTCTCACGTCGGTATAGTCGGTGGATGAAAACATCACCGGCACATACCCTGCGTCATTGAGTTTATAGAGGGCGACAAGGCGCACCTCGATGTGCTCCCTGAGACGGGCGATCTCCCCTTCCACCTCCTTGATGCGCCCGCTCAATTGCTCGATCTTCTCGGATGTGGTCTCCAGATCGTATTCCAGGGAGACGAGTTCCCTCCCCCGCTTTTCCAGAGACGCGTCCATCTCCTGAAGCTCTTCGAGAACCGACTTCTCCTCGGATTTCGATTCCCGAATGCGCTCCTTTTTTTCCTCTATCTCTTTTTTTATATCCGTCAGTTCCTGTTTTTTCTCATCGAGATCATCGGCGACGACCGCGGACGTCATCATACATACGGTCAGCGCCGCCGCCGTCCCCAGGACGATCATGCGTATATTTTGTATCGATCGTCGCTCCACGATTACACTCGTATCGACCTGCCGAAAGAAAAAAGACCGCCCAGCATTCCCAAAAGAACGCCTCCCAATATGATATACAGGATCACGGTATGCGGAAAAAACGTGATGTCAACGGCCCCAAAGAAAAGACCGAATTCACTGTAATAGTGTTCCATAAATAATCGATACAGCCCCCAGAGCGCCCCCACCGCCAGGCCCGCGCCCAGCGCTCCCTGAATCATCCCCTCCACCACCAGCGGCGTCGTAATGAACATGCGGGTCGCCCCCACCAGCCGCATGATCTCGATTTCGTCTTTTCTGGCGAAAACGATCAGCCTGATGGTGTTCGATATAATCGCCACCGCCGCAAGGGACAGGACAACCGCCACGGCGATCCCGCCGATTCGTACGATCTTGACCGCTTCATGAAACCGGGCGAGCCATTCCTGGGCGTATATCACGTCCTCGACACCGTTCATCCGCTCGATCTTGGCCGCCACCAGAGATACATCATCCGGCGTGCGGTACTCTTCTTTGAGCATCACCTCCACCGATGCGGGGAGCGGATTTTCCTCCAGGCCCTCCAGAACATCCGCCTGGCCGCCGAAGGATTCGGAGAGATAGAGGAGCGCCTCGTCCTTCGTAATGTACTCCACCCGATCGACCTCCTTGATGGCAAGTATCTCTTCCTTCAGGGAGTCGGTGGCGTCTCCGGAGAGAAAATCGGACAGGTAGACGGATATATGGACCTCCTCACCGAATTTCGTCAAGAGACCGGTGAGGTTGAAATAGACGAACAGGTAGGCGGACGGTATTAACATCGAGATGCCGATGGTCATCACCGCCAGAAAATGGACCATTGGATACGCCCCGAAATTTCTCAGGACCCTTCTTGCGATATACGATATTCGTGCGGTGAGCATGGAGAGTCTCTTTCGTCAGGTGAAAACCCCGGGCATATACGCAACGGGTGCGGGGATCGGTGCGATTCTGAACCCGGGTCGATGGATCACGCCGTGATCCTGCCCGCCTTCAGCGACAGCACACGTTTGTGAAATCGTTCGACTATATCCTTGTTGTGCGTGGTCATCAACACCGTCGCGCCCCTGCTGTGGATATACTCCATCAGGCGGATGATATCAAGCGTCAACTCGGAATCGAGATTCCCGGTGGGCTCGTCGGCAAGCAGAATGGGCGGCTCGTTGACAACCGAGCGGGCGATGGCGACCCGTTGCTGCTCCCCACCGGACAGTTCCAGAGGATAGGCCCGTTCCCGATCCTCCAGACCCACAAACTTGAGCACCCGGCGCACCCTCCTGTTGATCTCCCGACGTCCGATCCCCATTACCTCCAGGGGAAAGGAGACGTTATCCAGCACCGTCAGGGAGGACAACAGCTTAAAATCCTGGAACACCACCCCCACCGCCCGCCGTAAATAGGGAACCTTCCTTCGGGGCAGAGAACCCACATCCACCCCGTTGATGAATACCTGACCCTTCGTGGGACGCTCCGCCAAAAATAGAAGCTTGAGGAGCGTCGTCTTCCCCGCGCCGCTGGGACCGGTCACGAACACGAACTCACCCTTCTCCACATGCATGCTCACATCCGAGAGCGCGTCCGGGCCCATGCCGTAATTTTTGTATACATGGTTAAGGCGTATCATGGGATTTCTGTTCCGGTATGCCGGTTAAAAAAAAACCATATCCGAAGTACATCGGAAATGATCCTTTCCGCCCCCACGAGGAGAGAAAATAACCTCTTCGTTCCCACCCTCATCCAGATATTCAGGTATAACGGGCTTTTTGATCCGCCGTCCCGCTATATAAAAATGAAAAACACCCGATCAATCAGTATCTTCGTTCGCCAGGTAATCGAGGATTACCTCGTCCAAAGTCTTTTCGGAGATACCTCCGTCACCGAGGTCCACCTCCGCCTGTGCGGGCACTTCGGGAGGAATATTGGGCACCGCCTCCGCCGCCGGCTTCGCACCGGCGTTGTCAAACACGCCGTTTTTCAGGTCCATGAGCATCATCTTATGCTGCTCTTTCATTATCTCCCGCACGACATCGTCCATCTTCTCTGAACTGACGATATCCGCATAGCTCGTGCGTTTGGAATGGAGTATCGTACCCGCCTGATATAACAGCGTGGTGACCACGGGATTATCCGAACCGCTATCCTCGGTCTGGACGTGGTACAGTACACCCTTATAGCGTACATTATGGTTGAATCCCGGTATCATATATAATTTATTCCAACAGGAACCTAAATGAGATTGCTTTGCTCTATAGCCATCAGTCGACGGGCAAAGACCGAGATATTCCTCTGGTGCTTATACGGACTGTAGCAAAATTGCACATAAATAGCAAGATAAATGTGTTACTTAATCGAACAGAGACTTCTGCTCCTGTTTCGGTGATCGGTTAAAGTGCTGATACGCCCGGCGGGTGGCCATTCTCCCCCGGGGAGTTCGATCCAAATACCCCTCCTGGATGAGATACGGCTCGTACAGGTCTTCGATGGTGTCTTTTTCCTCGCTCACCGCCGCCGACAGCGTCTCCACCCCCACCGGGCCGCCGTCGAACTTGTCTATGATCGTCAAGAGCAGCCGTCGATCCATCTCGTTGAAACCGGCCTCGTCGACATCCAACATTTCAAGGGCCTGATTGGCCACCGCCGTGTCGATAACGCCGTCCGCCCGGACCTGGGCGAAATCCCGCACCCGGCGCAGCAGTCGATTGACGACCCGGGGAGTTCCCCGGGACCTGGATGCGATCTCCCGGGCCCCCTCGGGGGTGATTTCGACGTTCAGGATTGCAGCGGATCTTTTGACGATCTCCTCGAGATCGGCCACGGTGTAAAAATCGAGCCGCGCCACCACGCCGAAACGGTCCCTGAGAGGGGAGGTGATGAGCCCCGCACGAGTCGTCGCCCCCACCAGGGTAAATTTGTCGAGCCCGATCTTGATGCTTCGGGCGCTGGGTCCCTGACCGATGATCACGTCCAGGGAATAATCCTCCATCGCCGGGTAGAGAATCTCCTCCACCACGGGACTCAGGCGGTGTATTTCGTCGATGAAAAGAAGCTCCTTTTCCTCGACGTTCGTCAGGATCGCCGCCAGGTCCCCCGGCCGTTCGATGACCGGCCCCGACGTGGCCCGAATGCCCACCCCCAGCTCGTGGGCGATGACATGGGCCAGGGTGGTTTTCCCCAATCCCGGCGGGCCGTAGAGGAGCACATGATCCAGGGCCTCCCCCCGTTTCCTTGCCGCCTCGATGAACACCGACAGGTTCTCCTTGATTTTTTTCTGGCCTACGAACTCACTCAACCGCTTCGGCCGGAGTCCCGCCTCGAAAACAAGGTCGTCGTCGATCGGTGTGGGGCTGTTGAGCCTCGTATCGCTCATAACCTGGACACCCCCCTCACCCCTGTTTCTGTCCCAAGAGCTTCAACGCGTTCTTCAATAACGCCTCCACATCCGACGCATCTCCCTCGGACTCCCGTCGGGAGGCCTCCCGCACCACCCGCTCCGCTTGGGTGCGGGGATAGCCGAGCTGCACAAGTGCGTCGATGACATCACCCACCCCCAGCCGCCCGCCGACGGCCGCCCGGCCCTCTTCCGTGCCGATGCGCTTTTCCACCTTCTCCCTGAGCTCCAGGGGAATGCGCTCCGCCGTTTTTCTGCCCACCCCCGGCACCGACATCAACCGACTGATATCTCCGGCCAGCACCGCTTCGTCCAGCTCAACGGGGGAAATGCCGGACAGCACCGCCAGCGCCACCCTGGGGCCAATGCCCGAAATGCCGATGAGATCGAGAAATGCCCGACGCTCCTCGGGGGTAAGAAATCCGAACAGGCTGATATCGTTCTCCCGAACGCTGGTGTGAACCAGCAGAGACACCTCATGGCCCTCGCCGGGCAGGCGGGCGTACGCGGAAAGAGACATCAGCACTCGATAGCCCACGCCCCCCACATCGACGATGATCCCCTCCAGGGATTTGTAGAGGATATTTCCACGGAGCGCTGCGATCATATGGTTTTTTTCATGCCCAGGGGGCCCATGTTGTGCATATGGCACACCGCCACCGCCAGGGCGTCGCAGGCATGATCCCCGATATCACAATCCAGAGAGAGAAAACGCCGGACCATCGCCCCGACCTGGTCCTTCCCGGCGGCGCCGTATCCGGTTGCCGCGGCCTTGACTTCCCGGGGCGCGTACTCATAGACCGGGATGTTCGATTGGGCCGACGCCAAAAGGAGCACGCCCCGGGCATGGCCCAGCCTGATGGCACTTTTAACGTTCTTCGCGTGAAACAGGCCCTCCACCGCCACCGCGTCCGGCCTGATATCAACGATGATCCGCTCGATTTCCCGGTGAATATGTGCAAGTTTCTCGGAGAGGGCGTCGTTTCTCGACGGCTTTATTTCACCCAGGGCCCGAACCGAAACATCCCGCCCCCGACACACGACGCCGTAGCCGGTAACGGTCACCCCCGGATCGATGCCCAGTATGGTGTATTCGTCAGAAATCGAGTCCCTCCATGATTTCTTCGGGGATGTCGAAATTGGCGTACACATTCTGCACGTCGTCGTTATCCTCCAGCGCTTCCATGAGCCGGAGCATCTTTTCGGCGTCCTTTCCCTCTAAAGAGATGGTATTTTGGGGGATCATGGTCACCTCGGCGCTCTGTATCGGGAATCCCCCGGATTCGATCGCCTCTCTGACGGTCTCGAAGTCCCCCGGCTCGCACACCACCTCGAAGGAGTCTCCCTCCTGGCTCATATCCAGCGCTCCGGCCTCCAGGGCGACCGTTAACAGCTCATCTTCGTCCACATCTTTGGCCTCGATGATGATCACACCCCGCTTCTCAAACAGCCATCCAACGCAACCGTTCTCCCCCAGGTTCCCGGAGTTTTTCGAAAAGATGTATCTGATGTCCGCCACCGTCCGGTTTCGATTGTCCGTCAGGCTTTCAACCAAGACCGCCACCCCCGCTGGGCCGTATCCCTCATACACCACCTCTTCGAAGCTCTCTCCCTCCAGCTCCCCGGTTCCCTTCTTGATGGCCCGCTCGATATTATCCTTGGGCATGTTCGCGGCCTTCGCAGCGGCGATGGCCGTCCTGAGCCGCGGATTTGTATCAGGATCGGGGTCGCCCATTCTCGCGGAGACGGTGATTTCCCGGATGAGCTTCGTGAACATCTTGCCCCTTTTTACGTCCACGATGCCCTTTTTATGTCGTATGCTGTGCCATTTGGAATGTCCTGACATGGCGTGAATCCTCTCTACGTGTTCCCTGATAGTATGGTATCGTCTCCCGGTGCGTGTGCCGGGCGGGTGCACGCACGACACCGGGGATATATACAAAAACCGGTGTATTACATATTACCTGTTGACCGCGTGTCAATCGACTGCCCGTTCGCCCGGCGCAACCCTTCAGATTTCGGGGGGAAACGGCGCATCGCCCCGCTGGTCGGTGAGCTTGAGCACAGAGCCGAAATTATCGAATATCAGAAACGAAACGCCCGAGCCGTCGGGGGCGGCGCAACCATCGGTCATGATGCTCCTCTCCCACCCGACCTCCACCTCAACCCTCCCCGCATCATCCACCGTCACCTCCCCGATCTCCATGGTGTAGGTAATCCCGGGCGCGTCGGCCATATCCACGGTTATCTTCTCTTCGAGCGCTCCATACACGCCCGCATACCGTACGGAGACCAGGGCCATGAATCCTGCGGGGTCGCCTGCGGCATATGCCGCAATCAACTCATCGACGGCATCCATCACGTCCCGGCGGTCCATATCCGCAAGACCCGTCCTACCCATAGTGGCGCAGCCCGCCGGCGTCACAAGGCACACACAAACCAGCAATATAACAAACAACCGCACTGAAAACACGGTGAATTTCCTTCCCGATGCCAACGATTCGATAAAAAATCCTACACCACGCCTATTTTATATCCATATCTTTTAACGATATCAGCATACACCAATACCGGGCGAACACAAAGAAAAAACAGAACGGAATATACTCCGCCATTAGAAAAAAGCCCCCAATATCGAGGGCTTTTCCAGATCCATACGGGAGGGCGTCCGTTATGACGACCCTACCATGATCAACTCCACTCGACGATTCGTTTGCTTGTTATGCGCCGAGTCGTTGGGAACAATAGGTCGGTCCTCACCGTATCCGTAGGCCGTAATCCTGCGGGGATCGACGCCGTAGGATATCAGTGCGTTTCTGACCGCGTTCGCCCGCTTTTCGGACAGCATCTGGTTGTACTCCCGGGTACCGTCGCTGTCGGTATGTCCCTCGATGATGACCGAAACCGACGGATCGCTGTTGATGATGCCCGCAACCCGCTGGAGTTCCGAATACGCGCCGGGCAGAAGCTCCGCGCTGTCGTATGCAAACAATACATCGTTGGGGAAATAGGCCGTCATTCGGTTTCCGGAGTGGGACGTCTCGTAGCCCATGTCATTGAACTGCTGTTCCTGCCGCTCGAAGGCGTAGCCGATGGCGCCCCCCACCAGCGCGCCACTCACGGCACCGATGGCGGCCCCCTCTCCGGCATGGCCGGACTCATTCCCGATAACCGCCCCCAGGCCCGCTCCCACGCCGGCGCCGATGAGCGCCCCCGCGACTGTGGGAGAAACTCCGCCGGACGAGGTGCAGCTTACCAAACCGAACACGAGGGCGAGGGACAGGGCAAGGAATACGATTACCCCCTTGCCCTTCTTTTTGTATATACGTTTCATTATAATCACCTCTCCTCATCAAACCATTGAAAAACACGGGCCCTCCGTATCCGGCGGGCCCATGGTACGTTTTTCGTCATCGTTACGGCGACATAACCCGACGGTTTTGCTCCTTGTAGTAGTTGTCGGAGTAGGTCGGAGAGCTTTCCCGTGGAGGATTGTTCGTATTGTATTCGCCGCCGTAATACGGGTAATAGTTGGGGTCGTTGTAGTAGGGATCATTGTAATAGGGGTCGTTATAATACGGATCGTTGTAGGAGGGATCTCCGTAATACCGGTTGTTATATTCGGAGTTGTACTGTTGATCGTAGTATCTTCGATTCTGATTTTCAAATGCATACCCGATGGTCCCGCCGATGAGGGATCCTGCCAGGGCGCCGATGCCCGCACCTTCCTCCGCATGACCACTCTCATTCCCGATGACCGCACCCAGACCCGCTCCCGCCAATCCGCCAAGCAACGTACCGCTCAGCGTCGGTGTCAGCCCGTAATTGTTGTACGGGTTGCCCCCATAATAGCCGTTGTTATATCCGCCGTAGGAATAACACCCGGCAAGGAGCAATGCCGCCGCACCCATTAATAAAACAAACAGGCGCATGCTTCTATTCTTTCTCATGGTCTTTCCTCCCCATGTTTTTTGATTGGTTCTATCCTATGATAGGACATTTTCAACAAAAATACCGTGATATGTATCACACCCCCTCTTTCCCTGTTCTCTGCATTTTTGCAGGGTGTATCGAAATGCGGGCGACTCTCCCTCCCAAGGCGGATTTCGAAAAACCGTCTCGACCCGGCCCGTTCGGCACGCCGCGTGCGGGAATGCACCCGTTACAGGGCGAGACAGTAGAGCCAACCGGTATCGGTGGCCACGTAGACCCTGCCGAAAAAAAAGACCGGACGCACCCGCACTCCGCCGTCCAGGGTTCCGCCCCACAGTATCGCCCCGTTCACCGTGGAAAAACAGATCACCTTCCCCTCATAATCCACCGCCAACAGATACTTGCCGCCCAGTGCGATATGACTTACCGATGTATCGCCTGCGTCCACCTCCCAGATCGTTCGTTTCATCTCCAGATCGAACGCGCACACCCGGGAATAGCCGTCTCCGCCCGCCATATCCGATCCGCCCAAGGCCGCCAGGTGCCCGCTGATATAATAAAGCGCCCCCGCGGTATAGATTCGGCCCCTCTTCAGGATGGGGGACGGCCCCGCCTCCATGGCCGAAAGCCCGATGGAGCCGAGATAGCGTCTCCAGGAATTATAATTCGTCTCTCCGGTCCTCACATGATAGGGGATGATGTACTCGTCTCGGAACAGGTAGACGGCGCCGTCATAAAAGACCGGGGCCGAAAAATAGACGATGTCCCGATATCCCTCCTCCTTTTCCTTGCCGGTCAGCTTCGTGGACCAGACCAGCGCCCCGTCCCGCATGCTTAACGCATGAAGATAGGAATAGGATCGGATAAACAGCAGTTCGCCGTCGGTGGCGGGGGGAAATTTCAAGATCGCCTGGTAACCAATCAATCGCTGTTCCCAAAGAGTGTGACGCTCCTTTAGATCATGGGCGATGACCGAGGTTTCTCCCGCGTTGTCGACAAAGCTGTAGTAAATCCGTGTGTCGGTCATGAGGGGGACCCCGGCGGTCCCACCACTCTTTTGCATCACGCGGCTGCCGTCCGAAAGATCGTACACATGATTGGCCGAAAGCGCCGATGTTTCCTGTGGCCCCATGAACATGCCCCGAACATCCCGGGGATCGAGGCCGGAAAACGAGGAGTAGTAGAGATGGCAGTTCCGCATACGGATGTGGAATTCAGTATCGTCCGCCAGGGCGCCGTCGACCGCATTGAAGGCATACAGATGATCCCCCAATTCCAACAGGACATATCGATCCACCACCGCCAGCGGGTTCACCACCCCCTCTGACACCTTTCTTCGCCACAACACCCGGGGCGGCGTTATATATTCTTCACGCCGGAAGGGGGTGACGGCCTTTTTATCCTTGTGCTTGCTCATGCCCGATGTCCCATACTCTGCACTCGCCCCCGATCTTCCGGGGATACCTCCACCTCTCCGGGTATGGATATGAATCGCCGATATATAAATAAAAGACTCATATTAATTATAACACGAAGTTGTCCCCCGTCAAAAAAAACCGTACCGACGATAATTAGACGAAGACAACCGCTCTCGGGTTAAAAATGAATATGGACACCCTCGAGAAACTATGGTATGTATGTGCTTGCCGTTATTATCGAATTGGACCGTCAATGAATGCCCGGAAAAAGGACGATCGGCCCGATATCAACCGCATCGGGATCATCGCCAAGCGAAACAAGCCCCAGGCCGGAGAGATCATCTCCAAGCTGATCCCCTGGCTGGATACATACGGCATTGAGGTGATCGTGGACGAGGAAACCGCCTCCCAGATGACCCTGCCGCAGTCCGTGTCGTCGGGTAGTATCACGAGCCGGTCCGATCTTGTGATCGTTCTGGGTGGAGACGGCACCCTGCTTCACGCCGCCAGACAGGTGGGGGACAGCAGCGTGCCGATTCTGGGCGTCAACCTGGGCGGTCTCGGTTTCCTGACGAATATCTCTTTGCCGGACATCTACGACGTCCTGGAAAAGGTATTGGTGGGGGACTACCGTATCGAGGAGCGAATGACGCTCCGATCGGAGCTGGAGAAGGACGCCACTATACCGCCCCATGTCGCCCTGAACGACGTGGTTATCAACAAGGGGGCGCTTGCCCGAATCATCACCCTCAAGGTCAACATCAACCAGAGGTACATGACCACCTACCGGGGGGACGGTCTGATCATCTCCACACCCACCGGCTCCACCGGCTACAATATGTCCGCCGGCGGCCCCATCATTTACCCGACGCTCTCGGCCATTATCATCACCCCCATCTGTCCCCACACCCTCACGAACCGGCCGATTGTCATTCCGGGGGACGCGGTCATTGATATCAAGCTCGTCTCGGAAAGCAGCGACGTGTTCGTTACCCTGGACGGGCAGGTGGGGTTTCAATATCCGATGAACAGGAGACTCACCATCAGCCGGGGCGCCACCAAGATACTCCTCGCGGAGCCGACCCATCTCGATTATTTTTCGGTACTGCGCAGCAAACTTCGCTGGGGAGGAAAATAAGCGATGCTGGTGGAGCTTTCCATACAAAATTTTGCCATCATCGATTCCCTCAGGATCACCTTCACCCGCGGCATGAACATCCTGAGCGGGGAAACCGGCGCCGGCAAATCCATCATCATCAGCGCCGTCAACCTGATATTGGGGGACCGGGCCCAGCTCGATCTGATCCGCACCGGCTCCGACGAGGCGGTGGTGGAGGCGATGTTTCATCTGCCGAAGGACAATCCGGTCACGGAGCTTTTATCCCGGCGGGGCATCGACGACCAGGGTGAGGAGCTGTTGATCAAGCGTATCATCTCCCGGGGAGGAAAGAGCCGGGTACTCATCAACGGGTCGATGACGACCCTCGTGATCCTCTCCGAGGTCGGCGAAGAGCTGATCAACATCTCCGGCCAGCACGAGCACCAAACCCTCCTCAGGCCGGATCGCCACATCGACATCATCGACTCCTTCGGGAATCTGTGGCCCCTCAGGCGAAAGACCGGAGAGCTGATCCGCCGGGTTCGGACGCTGACCGAACAGATGGAATCATTACGGATGGACGAGGCGGAAAAGGAGCGCCGCATCGAGTTCCTGAGGTTTCAGATCAAGGAAATAGACGATGCGAAGCTGGCGGCGGGCGAGGAGGAGGAACTCAGGGAGGAGCGAACGCTCTTGGCCAATGCCGAAAAGCTCTTCAAAAACGCGGACGAGGCCCACCGACTCCTGTATGCCATGGAGAACTCCGCATCCGAAAACATCGCCGAGGCGCTGTCGAAGGTCCGGGAGTTGGCCGAGCTCGATAAAAACCTGGGAGCCCTCGCAGAAACCCTCGCCGAGGCGCTGTACGGCATCGAGGATGCCGGAAAAGAGCTGGAGTCATACGCCTCCCGGGTCTCCTTCGATCCGGAGCGCCTCGACCAGGTGCAGGAGCGGCTGCGCCTGATCTCGTCCTTGAAAAAGAAATATGCACAAACCCCCGACGGCACAATCACGGATATCCTCGCCTTCGCCGAGAAGGCGAAGGCTGAGCTCTCCGGCATCGAGATGAGCGAAGAGAACATCCAAAGGCTGAAAGGGGAGATTGAAACAGTAAAGGCCGAGGCCCTTCGTCACGCCCGGGAGCTGGGAAAACAGAGAAGGGACGTGGGCGCCCGGTTTTCCCGCATGGTCGAAGAGGAGGTATCGTCCCTGGGGATGCAGGGGACCCGTTTCGTGGTGAACATCGACACCAGAAAAGCGAAGGAGGGGGAGTTTTCCCTGGACGGCATCGCCGCGAACCCCACAGGGATAGATCGCGTCGAGTTTTTCATCTCTCCCAACGTCGGGGAGGAGCCGAGGGCGCTCGCCCGCATCGCCTCGGGTGGAGAGCTCTCCCGTCTGCTTCTGGCAATGAAGAAAACCCTCGCCCAGACCCAGGTCATCCCCACCCTCATCTTCGACGAGGTGGATTCGGGCATCGGCGGCGGCATCGCCCAGGTGGTGGGTAAAAAACTGAAACAGGTCAGCAGCCACCAGCAGGTCATCTGCATTACGCACCTTCCCCAGATCGCCAGTTTCGCCGATACCCACTACTCCGTGGTCAAGGACGCCGCCAGGACCGGGGCGGATACGTCGCGAACCATCACACGGGTGGAGCGGCTCTCCCAGGATGAGCGGGTCATGGAGATCGCCCGGATGCTCGGGGGTGAGATCATCACGGAAACCACCCTGAATCATGCCAAGGAAATGATCGAGACGGCGAGATGACCGGGCGCACCGACCCACCCATCCCTATACCGTACCGAATAAAACGACACTAACCACCCGCGAAATCACGAGAGACCATGATACGAAAAGCACGCATCGAAGACATACCCGCTATGAGGCGGTTGATAGAGCCCTACGGAAAATCGGGAGACATGCTCCCGGTATCCCTCTCGGAGCTGTATGACAGAATCCGCTCCTATTTCGTGTTCGACCGCGAGGACGACGGCGTTGTGGGCGCCGCGGCGCTTCACGTGACCTGGGGCCCCCACGGTATGGAAAACAACGGCGGCACCGACCCGCCGATCGGTTCATCCAGTGCGCTTCCCATGACCGGGGGCCTGGCGGAGATACGATCCCTGGCGGTAAACAAGGCCCATCAGAATATCGGCATCGCCGGGAAGCTCATAGACGCGTGCATCGCCGACGCCCCGTCTCTGGGGGTTAACCACATCTTCGTGCTCACCTACATCCCGGAGTTCTTTCGCCGGTTCGGGTTTACCGTCGTCGACAAGGCCGTCCTGCCCCACAAAATATGGAGCCACTGCCTCAAGTGCGTCTATTTTCCCGACTGCCGGGAAACCGCCATGATCCTTGACCTCGAGCGGGAATAACACGGGAAATCATCACACCCCGACACGAAACGGTATTTTCAGAGACACCCATCCCGGAAGGAGACACAGGCCGTGCGGGTCGCCGTCATTTCCGATACCCATCACAACACAAATCGAGCGAATGAGGTCCTTGACCTCATCGCCCCCTTTGATGTCCTGATTCATGCGGGCGACGGGGTGGGGGACCTGGCAACGCTTGCCGGAGCCGGGGAGTTTCAAACGGTGGGGGTGACCGGCAACGAGGACACAGGAGGGGACTATCCCCCGGAGACGACCCTGGATCTTTCGGGTCTCTTGTGTCATGTGACCCACGGCCACCAGTTCGATCTGAATCCCTACGCCCCCCGAGATATTTGGAAAAAAAATATGGACGACCTCGCACACCGGGGAAACGCCCTGGGGGCCCGGCTGATCATCTTCGGCCACACCCACCGCCCCCACCTCTCGGAGCGAAGCGGCGTGGTCCTCCTGAACCCGGGCGACCTCTACCCGCTGGCCCCGCACTCCCACGCCGGGCTGATACTGATCGGTCAGGAGAGCTTCGAGGTGTCGGTTACCCGATGCGACCGGGACGACCGATGCGAGGTGGTCCTGAGCGGCTCCTTTCAGATACCAAAAGAAGCCCGAACAAAATGACCGTGCGATGTGTCTTACGTATTTCTGTATTACTCCTGTTGTGCGCGTCGGTGGGGATGGGCGGCTTTGGATGTGCGCCGGCGACATATCAAACCATCGGCTTCGCCTCCGGCGAGCCTGTGGTGCTGGACACGGTGTTCAGTGACGATATCGAGCCCCCCCCGGCGACACCGTTTTCCCTCCCGCCCCACGCCACAGGCTGGGAGATCACGGAGAGCGCCGTGGTTGATGTGACCGGAGACGGCAGGGCCGAGCTGATTGTGGTCGTGTGGCGGCCCTGGCGGGACTGGCCCATCATGCGCTGGCACGAGGAGGAAAGCCCCATCGCATCTTATAAAGATAAAAACGGCATGAGCTGTCATTTGATCGTCCTGGAGCCGGACACCGGTGATGAGATCTGGGCGGGGTCGGCCCTGCCGTTTCCGATAGAAGACATGGCGTCGGGAGACCTGGACGGGGACGGCATATACGAGGTGGCGACGATCAGGGGTGAGTACGGTAAGAAATGGTGCGGCGTATGGTGCAAACGCCCCCGCTTCGTGGACATCTGGGAGTGGGAGGACATGGGATTCGTGATGAAGTGGGGGCCGATTCCGGGACGGTTCACGGGTCTTTCCATCACCGATCGAGACGGCGACGGCATCGACGACCTGGTCCTGTGGTAGTCCGGCGCGTGAAAACAGCAATAGTCGTCATTTTTCGACGTCGCCGGGGGAATCTGGTATAATAATTTTTTGCACTTCAGAGAGAGGAAACCGTCATGAAAATACTTCATATAAGTCTGATACTCTGCTCGCTTGCGCTCCTGCTGCTCCCGGCGGGGCTCGCCCTGGCGCTGGACCCTGGGAGCGACGGGTTTGCCGAGTACGATAAGCCGGCGGTGACCGTCCCGGAAACGTACCGGGGCTACACCCTTCCGATCGATGCCGCCGATCTCTCCAACACAGGCAGCTTCGATCTCACCCCCGCCCAGATGGAACACCTGAAGGCCAACGGCTTCGTGGTGAAACCGGCGGACTGGAAAGAGTTCTACCCCCTCTATGACCAGACGTTCTACATGGAAGAGCCTTCCTTCGTCACCACCGACGCGGCGCTCCACGTCTATCACCTCCTGTTCGACAAAATCCTCCGAGACCTGGAGCGTGAGCGGTTCGCGCCGGACATCACGGCCCTCTCCACGGCCCTCAGGATTGATGCGGAAAAACTCTACAACGAGCTTTCCGGCACATCGATGGAGGAGACGGCGAAGCTCGTGCTGGCATACTTTTCCGTGGCGGAAAAGCTCCTGGACCCCCAGACCCCCATTCCCGAACCGGTGAGGGACATCGTCACGAAGGAGCTCGCCCTAATCGACGCCCACACGGGGCTGTCCGAGGGCGTACTCTTCCCGGGCCAGGTCGAGGATTACTCCCAGTACGTCCCCCGAGGCCACTACACCAAGAGCGAGGACCTCTCCCGCTATTTCAGGGCCATGATGTGGTACGGCCGGAGGTGCTTCCGCCTGGACAACAGTGATGAGACGAAGGCCGCCCTGTTGATCACCTATCTGATGGATACGACCGGTGTCGGGGCGGATCCCGCCGCTTCTGTGTGGGAGCGGGTCTATGAGCCCACAGGATTCCTGGTGGGGAAATCGGATGATCTCTCGATTTCGGACTATCGCCCCATCATGAAAGAAGTCTTCGGTGCATCCTTCAGCCCAAAAGACCTGGGAGATAAGAAGAAACTATCCGCGTTCATGGAGAAGGCCGAAACCCTCCCCCCGCCCCAGATCAACTCCATGTGGGTGTACATCTGGGAGGACGAGGATGAGGTCACCAAGGGGTTTCGCTTCATGGGCCAGCGGTTCGTGCTGGACGCCTACATCTTCGAGCAGCTCATCTTCCGCAACGTCGGCACCCTGGAAAACCCGAGGATGCTGCCCGTGGGTCTCGACGTGATGGCGGCCCTGGGATCGGACGAGGCGCTTTCCATCCTGGAAAAGACCGGGGAGACCGCATACCTCAACTATCCCGAGCAGATGGAAAAGGTGAAAGCTGAGATCGCGGGATTGAAAGAGGATTCCTGGACCCAGACCATCTATTGGGCATGGCTCTATACCTTCCTTCCGCTGTTGGAGGAGAAGGGGGCGTCGTATCCCGCATTTATGAGAAATGACAGCTGGGAGCGAAAGGACCTTGCCACCGCCATGGGATCGTGGACGGAGCTCAAGCACGATACGATCCTCTACGCCAAGCAGGTGATGGCGGAGATGGGCGGCGAGGAGCCGCCGGTCATCACCGGCTGGGTGGAGCCCCAGCCGGAGGTCTACGCCCGGCTTTTGGCCCTCACACGGATGACCCGAACGGGCCTCGACTCCCGGGCGCTTCTGACCGAGAACGTCTCGGATATCCTCGATCGTCTCGACAGCCTTCTGGTGTTTCTGCTCGATGTCTCCCAGAAAGAGCTCAAGGGGATTTTCCTGGAACGGGACGAATACGACCGCATCATGTATATCGGCGGCACGCTGGAATGGCTGACGTTATCCGCAGCCGATGGAGAAGGATACGCCGGATTCTTTGAAAAAATCGACTCGGCCCTCGTGGCCGACGTGGCCACCGACGCCGGCGGATCCGTCCTGGAGGAGGCCACCGGCAGGGTGTTCGAGATATATGTGGCGGTGCCCAACGGCAACGGCGGCCTCTCCATCGCCCGGGGCGGGGTTTTCTCCTACTACGAGTTCCCCTGGCCCATCGGCGACCGCCTGACCGACGAGTCCTGGCGGCTGATGCTGGATGAAGGAAGACAACCCGACCGCCCGGCATGGACCGATACGTTCATTAAATAATAGAAAAACTAAAAAACCTGAGAAACAGAACGGGCGGGGTGCTTTATCGGCGTCCCGCCCGTTTCATTCTATATTAAATATTATCTTCCGTTATTTAAATTCTTTAAATAGCGAAGTACGCTATTTAGAAATTTTAAATAATAAAAGTAATTACAATACTCTGTCCGATCACTCCCCGCTCACATCCAGTCCCTCCACCACAAACGAGGGGGAACCTGTCCCGCCGTAGAAGCGGAGGTCATTCCCCACGGCGATGATGCGGGAAAAGAGGGTCATCAGGTCCCCGGCGATCGCCGCCTCCTTGAAGGGCGCGCCCTTCTTCCCGTTTTCCACCAGAAATCCAGACGCCCCCACCGAGAACTCCCCGGTCACCGGATCGGCGGTGTGCACCCCCATCAGGTCGGTGATGATCACGCCCGTCCCCATCCCCGCAATCAGGGCGTCGGCATCCGCATCGCCGGGCTTGATGAAAAAGTTCCTGACGTTTGATGTCGGCGGCGCCGTCACCCCGCCCCGGGCGGCGGACCCGGTGGGCTCCACCCCCGCCCGGGCGGCGTTGACCAGGTCGTAGAGAAACCCGTTCAGCACCCCTTTTGAGATCAGCTCCAGGGTGCCGGCGGGTACGCCCTCGCCGTCCACGGGAGAGGTGGCCACCCCTCCGGGGAGCAACCCGTCGTCCACGATGGTCACCTGCTCCGAAAACACCCGGGTTCCGAGCTTTTTCGCCAGCATCGATTTTCCCTTCATGACGTTCTCGCCCAGAAAGGATGATGAGAGCACCTCGAGGATATCCACCGCCGCCTGGGGCACAAAGAGCGCCGCGCACGAACAGGTGGGAGCCTTTTTCGCCCCCAGCCGGGAGACGGCCTCCTCCCCCGCCCGCCGTCCGACCCGCTCGGGGTCGATCCTGCCCGCCGTCAGGGCGAACTCCGCGTCCCACCCCATCTCCTGATCGGAGCCGTCCCCCGCCATCGCCATCGTCTGGGCGGAGACCACCGTCTTTTCATAGCCGACGTCCACGCCCAGGGAATTGGCGAGAAACATAGTCGCCCGGACCTCTCCGTACCGGGCGCCCCGAACCCTTTTGACCCTGGGATCGACGGCCAGCGCCGACCGCTCTATCGCCAATGCCCGCTCGATCTTCTCGGGAAGCGGCACGTCTTCCAAACCTTCGTCCGTCAGGGGACCGACGTCCGGGATTTCGTGCGCGGGATCGGCGAACCGGTAGCGGTCGTCCTTTGCGGTGTGTTGCGCCCCGGCCAGGCTGTCAGCCACCATACGGTCAAGGGCGTCGTCGTCCGGGCGGGTGGCGAAGGAAAAGCCGATGCCGCCGTCATTGATGACCCGAAGGCTCACGCCGTAGGGGGCGGAAAAGCTGTAATCCTCCACTCCTCCGTCCTCGGCGGAGATGCCCAGACGCGACGACGCGCCGTAATATATCTCCCAGTCGGGAACGCCCGCACTCGCAAGCCTCCCCTCCAACCGGTCTCGCAACAATTCAAACCGCTCCCGGTGATTCATGCTCTACTCCCAAAAATAGAATGGGGAATACTCCCTGAAACCATATGGTACCAGAGTGGAAAATCCCTGTCAAAATCCTTTTTCGATCATCACAATGTTCTCGCATATCTCTCCGGGCGTCGGCATCGATCCGATACCGTTTCGCGGGCGATTGACAAACAGCCCACGATGGGCAATAATGAGCGGGCGTTTTCTTTGCCGTGTTCCCTCTGCGGTGTGTGTCGTGTGATCAACCGCAGGCGAGCCGGGGAGCGCGGGGAAGGTGGGTGTGCGGGGACGGGCCGCCTCCCGAGAGGAACACATCCTATCTTCACAGACACCGACGAGGCCTTCTCGGGGCATCGTCGGCCTCTGAAAACAGCAACAGAAAGCCGACCGCCGGGGGCGTCGTGCCCAGCGGCGTCGGACGATTGAGACCTGTCACCATGACCAAAACCGGCGTTTCGAACCTCTTCGACTCCATCGCGCACCGCTACGATCTCCTCAACCATGTATTGAGCCTCTCCATCGACCGCCTGTGGCGACGGCGGCTGCTCCGCATGGCCGCGCCCCGCCCGGATGACAAAATCCTGGATATCTGCACCGGCACGGGAGACATCGCCGCGGCCTTTCTCCGGGCGGTGCCGGGCATCGGGGTATGCGGCGTCGATTTTTCCCAAAAGATGCTCGAGGGGGGCAGGCGAAAGGTGTCCCGCGTCCGCCCCGGCACGGAAAAGGCGCTCTTTCCCGGCGACGCCCAGGCTCTCCCCTTTATCGATGACGCCTTCGACATCGCCACCATGGGTTTTGGCCTCAGGAACCTCTCGGACAAAAAGGAAGGCATCATCGAGGCGGCCAGGGTGCTCAAACCGGGTGGAAGGCTCTTCATCCTGGAGTTCGCGCCCCCGCGGTCATCTCTGCTCCTGGTTCCCTATCGGCTCTACCTGGGCCGCATCCTCCCGGTCATCGGGGGGATCGTCTCCGCGAATAGGGGCGCCTACGACTACCTGGCGGACTCGATCCACGGCTTTCTGCGTCCCGAGGAGGTCACCGCCCTCATGGAGGAGTCCGGCTTCACCGATGTCACGTCCCACTCCATGACCGGGGGGATGGTGTATCTCTATCAGGGGATCAAGAAAAAGCGGCTTTCGTCATAATGGAAGGTCGTGCCGGTCGGTTCACTTCCGGGCGGCGGGCACGGATATATTATACACAAAGAGACAATCCGGACGGTATTTTTCCAGATAGGGGAGACATCCTAAAAAAAAGAACACCCGGCGTGCCGAACGTTCTTTTTTCGATGTTAATCGATCGTCGATCGGGATGCCCCGATCAGTGCCGGACCTCGCAGCGATTGTCCCCCCAGTAAAACTGGGTCTTCGCCTCCTCCCTTTTTTCCATCTCGGAAAGAATAAAAGACGTCCTGAACAGGTACAGGAGGTATATCTTTCGCTCCTTTTTGGACAGGATATTCCTGAGCCGTTCAAGGTCCATCAGGTCGTCCCGACAGAAATCCCACGCCCGAAGCTTCTTTTCCATCCCTTCAAGATAATGCCGGATGGCATCCACCTCAATGAGGGGGCGCACGTACCGGGAGATCGGGATAAACAGCACGAGAAATACCAGCAAAAACAGGCCGATCACGGCAAGAAGCCCGTCATCGGAGGAGAGTATCAGACTTGATACCAGAAAGGCGATGATGACAACCAAAAGAGAGCCGAGGGTCATCAGAAACTGGCCGGATACCCGCCATCTGTTCTTGAATAATTTATGAGAGGGAAGGCCCATCTTCTTATCGTAGGCTGTGGCATCGAGCTTCATGGCAGGCGCACCAAAGATTGGACAGGTCAGAGATATAACGTGGAATTACCCACTCCTATATAACATTTATATAATACCGCCGCTCATGCGTTTGGGCAAGAGAAAAACGACGGGATCGAAACCATCGACCCCGTCATATCATCATCACACACGACCGGGATCACCCTCTGCCGTCTGCAGCACAAAGAGGAAAGATTGACCGGTCACCATTGGTGTGATCGGCGCACCCCTCCCGGCGAATGGCCTATCAGCGCCGTGAGAGGAGCAGGAAATACAACAGCTGGAGTATCGCCGTCGCCGCGGCCGCCACATAGGTCATCGCTGCGGCCCGAAGAACGGTCCGGGCGCCGTCCACCTCCTGCTCCATCAGCATCCCCGAGGACGACAGCGCCGCCACCGCCCGCCTGCTGGCGTTGAACTCCACCGGCAGGGTAATGATCTGAAACGCCACCGCCGCGCCGAAGAAGATGATCCCGACCTTTATCAGCGCTAAAGACGACAGGATAAACCCGAAGATCAACAGCGGCCACGCCAGGCTTGAGCCGATGCTCGCGACCGGCACGATTGCGGTCCTGAGCTTTAACGGCGCGTATCCCCCGGCGTCCTGCAGTGCGTGCCCCGCCTCGTGGGCCGCCACGCCGACGCTGGCGACGGACTTGCCCGAGAACACGTCGGGGGACAGCCTCAGCACCTTTTTCGACGGATCGTAATGGTCGCTGAGGAATCCGCTGACGGCTTCGATCTGGACGTCGTGCACCCCGGACGTGGCCAGCATCCGTTGTGCGGCCTGGGCCCCGGTCATGCCGGACGCGGTGGCCACCTTGGAAAATTTCTTGAATGTCCGCTTGACCTTCATGGACGCAAAGATCGACAGCAGCAGAGCCGGGCCGACCAGAATATAATATAAAGGATCCAGCGTGAGTAACATCTATATTCCTCCTGTTTTTTTCTTTTTTGGTATATATCGTACTCTATCGTAAGATATCCACTGATCGTGTCTTGTCAAGATATTTTTGAGCGGCGCCGCCTCATTTCGGTGCGTTCCCCCTCGATGATATATCGCTCGAAAAAATCGAGAGACAAAAGGCGCTTTCCGACCTGGTGATGGATGAAAAGAGGCAGGGCCTGCCTGATCTCGCCCCTCGCCTCGCCGGTCAGGACAATGCGCCGCATTTTATCCGGGGGGGTCGAAAGGCCCGCGGCCATGAACCTGCGCGTCCCCGCCGAGAGGGGCATGCCCGCATCCCTCGGGTCACGACATTTCGTGCAGATCAGCCCGCCGGAGGCGGGCGAGAAAAACGCCCTGTCCTCCATTCCCGCCGCCTTACCGCACCGTACACAGCCGTCCAGAAACGGGGCCAGGCCGAGCTGTTCCAGAAGCCGCATTAGATACAGCCACAGCGCTTCTTCCCGGGCGCCCGGGGCCGAGAGAACGGCAAGGGCCGCCGCCAGGTCGTCGAAGAGCTGTGGCGTCGGCTCCTCCTCCGGGGCAAGCTCCAGCACCAGCTCCAGAAGCACCGACGTCCTGGCCAGCGCCTCCATGTCGGAAGACGCCCCCCGGCAGTCGTCGATGAGGGACGCGTCCTCGATGAGAAAGAGCTCGCGGTTTCTGGGGCGATACATCGAGATTGTGACGATATTGCCCCGATCGAACACGTTCACGAATCGCTTTTTGCTCTTTTTCGCCGCCTTCGCCATGCCGGTGATCCGGCCGGTCCTCCGGGCAAGCAGCGTCACCAACAGGTCCGCCTCACCGGTATCCCTCGCGGCCAGCACAATCGCATTCGTCTCGATTCGTTTCATGGGGTTATTTCGTCACCCTCACCGTGCCGAGTTTCATGATACACGGATTGTCCGTGTCCGTCGTTGTCATTGCTACAACAAAGCGGATATACCTTATATCAATATATCAGTATACTACAGAATAATCGCCGTGGCGAGCACGAGGTATACGAGCATGCTGACAACATCGGTGGCGGTGGTCACGAAGGGGCCCGACGAGATCGCCGGGTCGAAGCCCATGGAGTGGAGCATGATGGGCATGAGGGTGCCCAGGGTGGATGCGATGGTGATGGAAGAAAAGATGCCCAGGCCCACCACCAGCCAGAGGTTCACCACGTCGACGAAATAGAGGCTCGCAAAAACGCCCAGGAGCACCCCGTAGGTGACTCCGAGTAGGAGCCCGATCTTCACCTCCCGAAACACCACCGACCACAATCGCTTGAGGTCGATGCTCCCGATGGCGATTCCCCGAACCACGATGGTGGAGGACTGGGAGGCCACGTTTCCCCCCATCCCGGCGATAACCGGCATGAACGCCGCCAGCACCACCGCCTCGATCAGGGTGTTCTCATAAAATCCGATAATCAACGACGCCAGCACGCCACCCATCCAGCTGGCAAACAGCCAGGGCAGCCGTGTGCCGGCGCTCTTGAGGACGGATGAGGAATAGGCGTAGTCGTCCACGGCGCCGGTCAGCTTGATGATGTCCTCGGTGGCCTCTTCTTCCAGGACGTCGACAATGTCATCGACGGTGATGCGCCCCACCAGTCGACCGACGTAATCCACCACCGGCAGTCCCACCAGGTCGTACTTCTTGAAGAGCCGGGCCACTTCCTCCTGGTCCACGTCCACCGTCACGGTGATCGGCTCCTGCTCCAGTATGTCCTCAATCCTCTTACTCGGGGCGGCGAGGATCAGCTTTCTCAAGGGGAGGATGCCGGTGAGCTTTCCGAAACGATCGATCACGTAAACGTTGTGGATGTCCTCGACCTCATCGGCCAAGGACCTGATCTTCTCGATGGCCTGGTTGACCGTCTCCTCCTGCACGACGCTCACCAGCTCCGTCTGCATGATGCCGCCGGCGGACTCCTCGTCGTAGCGCATCAGGCGCTGGATATCCTCGGCGTCGTCGGTGTCGATCTGCTCCAGGACCTCCTGGGCGACGTCGTCGGGCAGGTCGTCTATGATGTCCGCGGCGTCGTCGGACTCCATGTCATCGACGATCTCAGACAGCCGGCCGCTCTCGAGACCCGCCAGGATGAAGTCCCGGGTCTCGTCTTCCAGCTCGACCAGGACGTCGGCGGCGGCCTCCGTATCGAGGATGGAAAAGACGACCTGCTTTTCATCGGGCAGGAGGTACTGCATGAACTCGGCGATATCCGCCGGATGGAATTTGGAAACCTCCTCCTTCAGCTCCCGGAGGTCGTCCTCGGCCATGATTTGTCTGAGTTTTTTCGTTCGTTCTTTCATGAAAGACCCGGTCCGGCATGCGCCCGTACGATACAGGCGAATATCAATTCATGTTGCGCCCCCGACGGCCGATTAAACCATCGGACCTGTCCGGGGATACCATCTGCAATTCGTTGAAATTATTTATTTATATATTACTACCGCTCATCGGGCGGATATGTCGATCGGAAACGACGGCGTGCAGCCCGCATCACTTGAGCATTTTTGATATCGCCTTGAACTGATCCGACCCGGCCCGCTCAAGCAGCAGAAACAGGTACTGTTCCACCGTGCCGATGCCGACACCCGCATCCCTCATGGACGTAATACCGGTCTCCCAGTCCAGCTCCGTCCGGGAACAGACGGCGTCTGCGGCGATGTGGGGGAGATACCCCGCGTCACAGAGGTCCAGGGCGCTCTGCAGGACGCACACGTGGGTCTCCATGCCCGCCAGGATCAGGTGACGGGCGCCTGTGTTTTCAATGACATCCGCTATGTACCGCTCGCCCATGACGCTGAACGAGAGCTTCTCCAGCGGACGATAGCGATCTCCCAGGGCGTCCCTGACCACCGGCAGCGTCGGCCCCAGTCCCCTCGGGTACTGCTCGGTGACCACCGTCGGCAGGTCGAGGATCTTCGCCGCCTCGATGAGGGTGATGGTCTGCCGGATGATTTTATCGGCGATCTTTTCCTTCATGGCCGACGCCAGGGCCTCCTGGACATCGATGACGATTACCGCCGTATCCTTGGTGGTCGGCCGTGACGGCTCGTTCTGCGGATTTTTCCCTGCCATGCCGGCCCCCCTCCTGAATGAAGCCGTCAAAAAGGGGGGAATTCCCCCTCCCCCCGTAATACATTTTCTTGCGACGGTTGGGCGGGTTTTCGGAAGATCCCCCCCACACACGGTAATGATAAACTGTATCACACTCATCGGCAAAGTCAACGTAAAATCCGGCCGAGAACCGAGAGATGACGGGATCGTGCCGAAGATCCGCCCGACGCCGCCGTCCAACGCCCGCTCACACACGGGATCAATGGGAGGCAGAACGTACCATCATTGAACAGGACGGGCATATCTAAATCCGAATACAATAGACAAAAAAACAGATACATCCGCCGCGCCCGGAACGAAACCGGGCGAATCGACACCCGAATCGGAATAATCCGGCGGGGGGATAAATCCCCGATATGCCCCACCCTACGGCCCCAGGTTTTTAATTGACAATCATTCCGACTATATGATACCAATGGAAAGGTTGGAGAGAGTCGTCCGCTCTCCATAACCGGAAGGTGAGGCGCATTTTTTATTGATTCATATATAAAGGACTGATCCATGAAACTAGATTACAAAAAGACCTTTCTGATCGGTTTGGGATTTTTCGGGGTTTCCCTCGTATGGACGCTGTATAACGCCTTCGTCCCGGTCATCCTGGAAAAATTCATCACATCGGGAACCATCATCGGCCTGATCATGACCCTGGACAACATCCTGGCCGTGACGATACAGCCCATCGTGGGAGCGGTCAGCGACAAGACCAAAACGAGAATCGGCCGCCGCATGCCCTATATCATCTTCGGCGCGCCCCTTGCCGCGGTCCTCTTCTTCTACATTCCCATGGCCCAGGCCTTCTGGCTCCTCATCGGCACCATCGTGCTCATGAATATCTTCATGGCCCTGTGGCGATCGCCGGTCGTGGCCCTGATGCCGGATATCATCCCGTCGGTCAACCGGAGCAAGGCCAACGGCGTCATCAATTTTATGGGAGGCGCCGCGGCGCTCATGGTGTTCTTCGTCGGCGGCATGCTGTATGACATCAATCCGAAGGTTCCCTTTATCGGCGTGTCCGTGGTGACGGTTCTCGCAATCATTATCCTCTTTCTCACCATCAAGGAGCCCAAGGAGATCCCCCACGAGGAGGCCGAGGACATCTCCATGAAGCTGGTGAAGACGTCGGTCATCGCCATCGTCGTGGGTCTGATCGCCTACTTCATCCTCAACACCACGGGTCTCTTCTCCGGAACGTTGGGTCAGATTTTCGAGTCGGCCTACCAGGGCCACGTCATGATGGCGATGCTGATTTTCGCACTGATCGTCTTCATCACCCTGCTCAGGTGGGTGGAGAGAAGCTCCATCCTGATATTCCTGGCGATTTTCTGCTGGTTCTTCGGCTACAACGGCGTGGAAACCTTCTTCACCCTCTACGGCATCAACGAGCTGGGTCTTTCCGCCGGGCGGGCGGCGTTCATGCTGGGATTATTCTCACTGACCTTCATCATCTTCGCCATCCCCAGCGGCTATATCGCCACGAAGGTGGGCAGAAAGCGCACCATCATCGCCGGCCTCATCGGACTCATGATCCTGATGGGAGCGATGGCCTACATCAAGAGCATCCCGATCATCATCGGGATCATGCTCCTGGGGGGCGTGTCCTGGGCCTGCATCAACATCAACTCCATCCCGATGATCTGGGACATCACCACGGAAGAAATGCTGGGGACCTATACCGGCCTCTATTATTTCTTCTCGATGCTCGCTCAAACCGTGTCCCCGCCCATTATCGGCGTGTTCAAGGACATCACCGGCAGCTACCAGACCATGTTCCTGGTGGTGCCCGCCTTCTTCCTGATGGCCCTCATCTGCATGTTGTTCGTCAAGAAGGGCGAGGCGAAGGAGGTAACCACCGCCGACATGCTGGAGCAGATGGAAGTATAATTTAAAAGCAAGAAAACAACACGCCCCCCTTCCGGCGGCCTCGGGAGGGGGGCGATATGGAAAACGCCAACGAAGAAAACCGGTGCCCTCTCATGAGCGATAAAGCTGCGAAAATCACGAAAAATGAAGTTCTGTACGTGTCTCGGCTCGCCCGTCTCGACCTGACGGACACCGAAACCGAGCGGATGACCGACAACATCAACGACATTCTTTCCTACATGGAAAAGCTGGGAGAGGTCGACACCACCAACGTCCCCCCCATGACCCATGCAATCCCGAAAGAAAACGTCATGCGCCCGGATGCGGTGGTCCCGTTTACAGACACGAGCGAGATCCTCGCCAACGCGCCGGAATCGAAGAACACGCTTTTTAAGGTACCGAAAGTGATCGAATAGGATTTTTTGCTTCATGGATATTTGCTCATCGACCATACATGAACTTGCGACCGCGTATCGAAACGGCGACACAGACCCGGTGGCGGCCACAGAGACCTTTCTCGAACGCATCGAGCGGATAAATCCGTCCCTCAACGCCTACATACGCATTACCGCAGATACAGCCCTGGCCCGGGCGAAGGAGGCGAAAAAGCGCCTGGTAAACAATGATGCCACGACCCTCACCGGCATTCCCCTGGGCATAAAGGACCTCATGTGTACCCGGGGCATCACCACCACCTGCGGCTCGAAGATTCTCGAACATTTCGTACCGCCCTACAACGCGACGGTTATCGAGCGCCTTGCGGGACAGGGCGCGGTGATGCTGGGAAAGACCAACATGGACGAGTTCGCCATGGGATCTTCCACCGAGTCGTCCTATTTCGGCCCCACGAGAAATCCCCACAACACCGACTATATACCGGGCGGCTCCAGCGGCGGCTCCGCCGCCGCGGTGGCGGCGGACCTGTGCTGTGCGGCCCTGGGAAGCGACACCGGCGGTTCCATCCGCCAGCCCGCCTCCTATACCGGCATCGTGGGTCTCAAGCCCACCTACGGCCTGGTCAGCCGGTACGGCCTGGTGGCCTTCGCCTCGTCGCTGGATCAGATCGGCCCCATGACCAAGGACGTGCGCGATGCGGCGATCCTCTTTTCCGCCATCGCGGGGCATGACAAGCGGGACTCCACCTCCCTGGAGGTGGACATCCCCGATTACACCGAATTTCTCGATCGAGGCGTCCAAGGCCTTCGTGTGGGCGTCCCGAAGGAATATTTCGGCGAGGGGCTGGACGAAGAGGTCGAAGGTCGGGTGATGGAGATGGTGAAAACGCTGGAAGGGGGAGGGGCGAAGATCATAGACGTCAGCATCCCCCGCACCGAGCACGCCCTGGCCGCCTACTACATTATCGCCCCGTCCGAGGCGAGCTCCAACCTGGCCCGCTACGACGGCGTACGCTACGGCTTCAGGGACACGCGGCCCAAGGACTCCCTCATCGACATGTTCAGGCGGAGCCGCTCCGGCGGATTCGGCCCCGAGGTAAAGCGGCGCATCATGCTGGGGACCTACGCCCTCTCCGCCGGCTATTACGACGCGTACTACAAAAAGGCGCTCCAGGTGCGCCGCCTCTTGAGCGACGATCTGGAGGCGGCCTTCGCCAAGGTAGATGTCATTGCGTGCCCCGCGGCGCCCACGCCGGCATATAAAATCGGCGAAAAGCTTGAAGATCCCCTTTCCATGTACCTGGGGGATGTCTACACCGTCACGGCGAACCTGGCCGGCATTCCGGGTATGAGCGTTCCCGCGGGTCTCAACTCCCAGGGGCTCCCCATCGGGGTGCAGCTTTTAGCGAAACCCCTGGGCGAGGAACACATCTTCCGGTCGGCCTACTACCTTGAACAGAATCGCCCGCATCACACTCCGAAACCGAGCCTGTGATCCTTCGGAGTGATTTCATTATTTTTTTTTAATAATTAAAATCAGAACACCCTCACACGATCTTTGTTATAATTCTTTCAATTATGGCATCGAGAAAAAGACGATATCGCCATGAAATATACCGCCGTTATAGGGCTTGAAGTCCACGCACAGCTTCTCACCGATTCGAAGATCTTTTGCGGCTGCTCCACCGCCTTTGGGGCCGAGCCGAACTCCCATATCTGCCCGGTCTGTACCGCCATGCCGGGGGTGCTGCCCGTCCTGAACCGTCGGGTCGTGGAGTTCGGCATCCGGGCTGCCCTGGCCACAAGTGGGGAAATCGCCGAGTTCGCCCAGTTCGCCCGAAAAAACTATTTCTACCCCGATCTCCCTAAGGGATATCAGATTTCCCAGTACGAATATCCCCTGGCAAAGGGCGGACACGTGGAGATCGAGACAAACGGCGAGAAAAAGAAAATCGGTCTGACCCGCATACACATGGAGGAGGACGCGGGCAAGCTCGTCCATGACGACAAAGCTCCCTTCTCCTACGTGGATCTCAACCGCACCGGTGTGCCGCTTCTGGAGATCGTGTCCGAGCCGGACATGAGCACGCCGGAAGAGGCGGGCGAGTACCTCAGAAAACTTCGCAGTATCCTTCGCTACCTTGGGGTGTGCGATGGGAACATGGAGGAGGGGAGCTTCCGATGCGATGCGAACATTTCGGTCATGCCCGAGGGATCGAAGACGCTCGGCACCCGGACGGAGCTGAAAAACATGAATTCCTTCCGCAATGTCGAGCGGGCGCTGGAATATGAAATCCACCGCCAGATAGAGGTCCTGGAAGACGGCGGCAGTGTCGTCCAGGAAACCCGACTGTGGAACGACCAGAAAAACATCACCGAATCCATGAGGGGAAAAGAAGAGGCCCACGACTATCGCTACTTCCCCGACCCGGACCTGGTGCCGCTGAGGGTCGACCGGGAATGGATCGCCATGATCAAGACAGAGCTGCCGGAGCTGCCGGACGAAAAAATCAGGCGATTTCAGTCCGAATACAATCTTTCCGATTATGACGCCCGGGTGCTCGCCTCGGAAAAGGAGCTGGCAGAGTATTTCGAGGAAACGGTCTCTGCCGGGGCGCCGCCGAAGCCGGCCAGCAACTGGATCATGGTGGAGCTTTTGCACAAGCTCAACGATGACAAGGTCTTCATCGCCGACTCCCCCATCCCTCCAAAAGATATGGCCCGGCTCATCGGCCTGATTGAAGATGAGACCATCAGCGGTAAGATCGCAAAGACAGTATTCGCCGAGATGTACGACACGCACAAATCCCCCGAGGTGATCGTCAAGGAACAGGGGCTCGTACAGATTACCGACAGCGGTGAGATCGCCGCCATCGTGGACGACATCATCGCCGCACATCCCGACGAGGTGGCGGCATATCGGGGGGGCAAGGAAAACCTCCTCAAGTTCTTCATCGGGCAGGTGATGAAGGAAACCAAGGGCAAGGCCAATCCGAAGCTGGTCAACGACCTCGTGAAAAAGAAGCTGGGGGCCTGAAGGGAGGGCTGAAGGGGGACAGGGAGGCCGTGAAGCGTGGGGAGGGGATAAGGGGAGGAAGGGAGAGAGACGGTACGGAAGGGGTGGTGCGGGAGGGACGATACGGGAGGAGCGGTACGGAAGGAACGAGGCCGGCATCCGGGATTGGGTCGGATACAGAAACAAAAAGACGTTGCAATATACAAACAGTAAACGCGTGCGCCGTATATACATGAAGAAACCACTCAAAAAGGCACCGATCATAGCGGCTGGTCTCCTGATCGCCGCCGCCATTGTCGCCGCGGCCGTTCCGTACCCGGTACGAAACAAGTCGGCTATGGACGACATCCAGCACCTGTTCTCGGATATCATCAGCCGGGATGTGACGATTCAGGACATCTCGCTCTCTCTCCTTGCCGGACCCCGGATAATCCTGCACGGCGTGACCATCCCCGATGATCCCCGCATCTCCGGGGAGACTTTCCTCACAGCGGAAAAGGTGGTGGTTTCCCTCAGCCCCGTCTCGTTTTTCTCGGGCGCACCGGTGGTGGATCGGGTGAAAATATCGAGCGGGACGCTCAACATCATATCCGACGATGCCGGCCGATGGAACATCGCCACCCTCGGTGCCGACCGCCCCACAGGCGAACCGAACATCACCGATGGTGCCGCCTCCCTCGGCTGGTGCGGACTGTTTTTCCGGGGGATGACCTACCGGGTCACCGAGGCGGTTTTGTGCAAGATGGACGTCGTTGTGTCAACACCCGCGGCCGTGGGGGATACAACAACGACCATCGAAATGAACAACGTCACGGTTTGTCTGAAAAACCGCGAGGCGCTGTCGATGTTTGATTTCGACCCGAGCACCTTCATCGACGGCCCGCCGGTCACCGGGGATGTGACCGCCCGGACGGATTCCGGGATCATCGGCGGGTGCGCCTACACGGACCTGGCCCTTTCCGGATCGATCGGGAAACAGATACTGGTCATCGATGAGGCCACTGCGTCCATCTTCGGCGGCAAAACCGTTCTCACCGGCCTTTGGGACTTTTCCGATACACCCTGGAATCTGGAGATATCGGTCTGCGCATGGGATATCATGGCGAACAAGATTCTTGGCGTCATCACCGGAAACGGCCAGCATTTCTTCGGCGCGATCTCCTGCGAGGGGAGATTTGAGGGCGTCGGCGACAGTTTTTCGGAAATAACCGGGAACCTTTCCGGGGAGGGCATCGTCAGGATTGAAGAGGGGCTGATCCCCGCCTTCAACATCCGAACGGAGCTCATCGCCCTGGGGCTCATCACCAACAACAGCGGCATGCCCCACGATCTCGACACGATATACTCATCAATAACGGGAAGTTTTACCCTTCAAGACGGCGCCTTTACAACCGCCGCCCTCGCCATCACCTCCCCCGAGTGGGACGCCATCGCGGAAGGGACCCTGGAGCTTTCCGGGGCGCTGGTCTTTGATGGAGATATTTTCCTCTCCGATACCGTTACCATGGAAATCAAGCCCGCATATTTCTCGGAGCTTCTCAGCGACGCAAGCGGAAAGCTGACCATTCCGTTTTATATGTCCGGGAGCCTCGAGGAACCTGATTTTCTCCTGAGGCCCGAATTCCTTACGGAAAAAAACGCCGAAGACATCTTCGACGACTTCCAGCGTCAGATGGAAGAAAAATACAAAAGCGGGTTTTCCATCCGATATAACAACATCTCATATCCCATCCAGTAACAGTAATGATTCATACCACATCGAAAAGCGATACCGGTATCGAAACGATACGGTGGCTCGGCGACGGCATCCGAATTATCGACCAGCGAACGCTTCCCGCAAGGGAGGAATACCTCGTCCTCACATCAATAGATCATGTAGTGGACGCCATCAGGACGCTCGCGGTTCGCGGAGCGCCGGCCATCGGCATTGCAGCGGTCATGGGTGTCGCTCTCCAGGCGCGAATTCTGACGAAGGATGCGCAACCGACAAGGGAGTCGTTCCTCTCAAGTCTCGACGATGCGCTCTCTTATCTCGCCTCCTCCCGCCCCACGGCAAAGAACCTCTTCTGGGCGCTGGAGCGCATGCGCGCCGTCGCCCATACCGCCGACGGCGATCCCCGTGCCATCGCCGACGCCCTCCAGCGGGAGGCCGTCGCCGTATACAACGAAGACCTCACCATCAACAGAACCCTGGGCGACTTCGGTCAGGAGCTGATACAAACGGGCGACCGGGTGATGACCCATTGTAACGCCGGCGCCCTTGCCACTGCGGGCCACGGCACCGCACTGGGCGTCATCAGATCCGCGATTGCCGCGGGAAAGAATATCGGCGTCATAGCCTGCGAAACCCGTCCGCTGCTTCAGGGAAGCCGACTGACAACCTGGGAACTGACGCGAGACAACATCCCGGTAACGCTGATTACCGACGGGATGTCCGGAATCATTATGCAGCGCCGTATGGTGGACATGATCATCACCGGCGCCGACCGCATTGCGAAAAACGGAGATACCGCAAACAAGATCGGCACGTATACCCACGCGGTACTCGCGAAAGAGCACGGCATCCCCTTTTATATTGCCGCGCCGGTCTCCACCTTCGACCCCGAGGCGGAAACGGGGGCGGATATCCCCATCGAAGAGCGGGATCAGGACGAGGTGCGCCGTATCCTGGAGACACGCATCTCTCCTCGGGACGTCCCAGTCTTCAATCCCGCGTTCGACGTCACCCCACAGCACTTTATAACCGCGTTTATCACGGAAAAGGGTATCCTGTACCCCCCCTTCGGTGCCGCCATCGCATCTCTTTTTTAAAAACACCGTCATTCGGGAACAAATGATCGAAAAAAGGCCGACATGTTCGGCCATAAATAATAACACGTAAAAAATAATCGCATTAAATATCCGTTCACGTAAAAAAAGTGTTGAAATATTTACATGTTACCCGTTATAATGTTCACAGTACAATTTCCCTCTGCAACTACTGGAACCGCTTGCGGCATTTATTGTGTGAATTGGCTGACTCATAAAATATCATCTTTGATTGCCACCGGCAGGGAAAAACTCGGTAAATCGAAATCGGCTCCGTACCAGCCCCCCTCGGAGCCGACAATACTTCCCCGAGACAGACATCCTATCTCCCGGAAGAACATCGATCCGGATGCCCTGAAGGTGCTTTATCGATTGCATCGGCACGGTTACAAATCGTACCTGGTGGGGGGAAGCGTGCGCGATCTGCTTTTGGGCAAAAAGCCCAAGGACTTCGACATCGGCACCGACGCCAGTCCCCAACAGGTGAAGAAGCTTTTCAATAACAGTCTCATTATTGGGAAGCGTTTTCGTATCGTCCATATCAGATTCAAGAACAACAAGATCATCGAGGTCACGACGTTTCGCGGGGCGAACAATGACAACAACGCCGAAAACGGTTTTCCCACGCGTCGGGACAATACCTTCGGAACCGATCGTGAAGACGCATTCAGACGTGATCTCACGATAAACGCCCTGGCTTACAATATCGCCGATTTTACGGTCATCGACCATGTGGGCGGCCTCACGGATCTGGAAAACAGGATCATCCGTGTCATCGGCGATCCCGAACTGCGGTTTGTCGAGGACCCGGTCAGGATGATCCGTGCCATCCGTCATGCCGCCCGCACAGGCTTTGAAATCGAGGAAAATACCGCCCGGGCCATTTACAAAATGAAGGATAAAATCCTCCTGTGTTCCCCGGCCAGGATACACGAAGAGCTCCTCAAGGATTTTCGAAGCGGTATCTCCGCCAAATCCATCGGCAAGTTCATTGAATTCGGTATGCTTCAGATGCTGTTCCCGACCATCGTGGAATCCACGATGGAGAACAAAGAGGACAGAAACGTTCTGTTAAAATCTCTCGAGCTGCTTGACGTCCTGACCCTGACCGGAAAGGAGCGGACAATCCCCTTTTATTTCTCGGTTATGATGATCGCCTCAACCCACAGGTTGACCACCAAGACACATCAATTGGAAGAGGGAAAAAAGCAGGACGTCCCCCGTCTCATCCAAAAGCACCTGTCGGAATCTCTCGATCATGTGGGGGTTTCCAAAAAGAATATCGACATCATGCGTCAGCTTCTGTTCCTGCACTGGAAGATGTACAACATGATCGACCGCAGGTTTATGCCGGTCTATCTTCGCAGAAAGCACCTCTTCAACGAGGCCTTTGACCTATTGGGAATTACCGTCCGCGCCACCGGTATCTTTCCCGACGCACCCTGGCCCTCGAAGAAAAACAGATACGATCCGCTGTGGCGAATGATTCTTCACTCCAAGAAACGACCGGTAAAAAAAACCAGGCGGGAGGACTGATTATCCCGACTGGATTCTTCCTTGATTTTTCCCCCAGTCGATAGTAGAGTATGTCATGCTTGAAATCGGGGTGTAGCGCAGCCTGGTTAGCGCGCCTGCTTTGGGAGCAGGAAGTCGGAGGTTCAAATCCTCTCACCCCGACCAATTATTTCAAGGAGTTACGGGTTTCCAATACTCCTTTCTTCGTCTCTGACACCAAAATTGACACCGACCAAGAAAGTATCTCGTCAATAGTTAGGTGGTCACCTCATCGGCAATACATTACCCCGATTTCTGTCCTCCAAAAACCGATAAAATCAACGGTGGCATCAAGATGCCTGTCGGTTACGTTCAGATAGCGTTGTGTTTTGCCGACTCCCCTGTATTCCGAAAACCACCTGATCGACTTTCAAATCGGCGTCGACATGAACCAGAGACACGACACACACACGACCTCGTTGTTAAACCTGTTTTTTTCAATCCTATTATCGGAAATACTCATCGCCCCTCCTCGTTACTCGACGCTCCCATACGCTCTGGTATCGCCCAAACTGACAAGAGGTCATCTAAATTCTGTAACGGTGCCATCGGCACATGAAAATGGGCATCCCGAGAAGTTCCAGGATGCCCTTTTGATTCGACCGTCTTGCCCTGTCGTATTCTTTCCGGTATACCTCCCTCCCGTTCCCAGTATTACGGTGATGGGAAAACAGGGTAAATATAATCTTCACCCACAAAGTTCGTTTGAACCATACCACCGCCGTAACTGTTACAGTTGGGAGAATCGTAACATCGGTGGTGGTCGCACGGCGACCAGTCGCTCCCCAATGGTGTGAAGTTCGTACCACTCCAGATAACATTATTCCCAGCCCCTGGATGTATAGAACACAATACAATTCCGTGATGATCCCTTCGTTCCAGGATATTAGGCCGGTCGCTGCAGAACCCGGTATTGTTGGTAATATAGAAGGGCTCTTCAGGGGTACCGATTGTATCCTCTGCTGTTGGAATCTCATCACACTCCTCACCAACTCTCACCATATAGAGATTGGTTCTTCCATGAACGAAAAAGCTATTGCCGTCTATCATTCCCTTGACGGTTCTCCCGTGCAAATTGACACCACTCGCATCGAGTATTGCATCAACAAAAATAAAATTGTCATCAGAGATGGTTGTATCCAAGACATCTTCGCCACTCATATCTATACCGGCTGCCTCCCATCCTTCTACATGTAGATAATTTCCCTGAATTTCGATAAATGTTTCCCTTTTACTGTCGATACGAATACCAACGCTGCGAGGTTCTAAGGAGTTTTGGGAGGAATCGACAGTGATGGTGTTCCCTTTAATCGTGGCGGGAACGTCGTCCGTCCCGATGCATCCCCCTGTCCCAATAAGAAGGGTAATGCCAATTCCTTCTATATTATCGTCTCCTATCACTAATATGTTATTTCCAGATATATCCACATTGAGACCAATTGACGTATCTAGGTAAATCCCAGCGGCCTCGGAGCCAAGGCCTGTCCCATCTACAATAATTTCATTGTCAATAATTAAAGGTCGACTATCCGAAGTGCCGGGGGAACCGGAGATATTCGCACCGATGCCGACTACCCTCGAATGGATAGTATTTTCTTTAATCGTAAGGCCAGATGAATCACTCGAAAATGAGATCGCCCCACTGCGAGCCCCTATCATGCTAAATTCATTTCTGAAAATTATATTATTGCCCGCTGTTCCGTCTTTTATCCCAAGCCCCGAGCCGGTAAAGGTATTGCCCGAAATCATCCCATAGGTTCCCCCTACTATCAAAATCCCCCTGCAGTAGAAACCATCAAGGAGAAAGGTATTGTCATGCACAACCGCGGCATCACCACTCACAATGGTAATGCAGGTTCCTATCTGGCTTCGATTGTTAAATGAGAAGCCCGCTATCTCTACGTTGGATGCTCTAATCGTAACAGGGCCGTCTATAAGAGGATAAGCCGCGTAAAATCCATGTAGCGGTCCAACGCGGGGGATATTATACCCTTGTCCACAGATCGTGGTAAAATCTTTCCAGACGGTAAATCCGCCATAAGGCACATTCGTCTTCACGACAAAGATAGCCTGTTTTCTGGGGTCCTCCAACGCGTCCAGCGCCTCTGTGATTGTCGTATACGGCTTCTCCCAGGTCCCGTCACCTTCATCCCCGTTTACATATGTATGTCCATTGTTCACATATATTAAATACATCGAGAGACGACCCTTTAATAAACTATCGGTTGTGGGATCATATCCGGTGATGGTATCATAAGGGTAGGGGTCTTCTTTATCGAACATAAGGGCATACTCTTCGACGGTATCAGAGTTGTGGTCTCCCGTATCGTCCGTACCCTCTGCGACGACCATCTCATTTCCTTTCTTCTCATCCTTCATTCCCTTGAAGAACTCCGTGACGGCTTCGTCCCCGGCTATTACACTGAGTGGGGTGAACACCCATACGCCAAGAATTAGAAAAAAACATACAAACATGGTAATGGTTTTCCCGTTCATGTCTTTCCCTCATTTAATAGATTGATAAATAATATTTAATTGTCTTGACGCATCGTAAAGGTATGGTTCCGTCTGAACGGTTACCGTATGCACCCCGCTGATGAGAGATTGCAATAAATAGAAAATGAGAATCGCACTGAATAGAATATTCGCTGCAATTCAATAGAAAAGGGAGAAAAAAGCTGTTATGGGATCACGACTTTCATTCGCCGCGTTGAGAGTGATGAAGTGATTCGATGTTTTAAATTATGCTTATTTGTTGCATAATAATAGAATATCTAATGGACTATGTCAAGATTTTTTCTGTTTGGTATATATAAAATAAAATCCCATTATCCACTCACCTGATCATTTCTTTTCCAGGGCGTTGGGTGTCCCTGAAATGCGCGTCCTTCTTGAATTTCCACACGATTGAATGACGGCGGGAATCGCCGCATGGTGAGATGAAAAAACGCCTTGCTTTTATAAGAACAGCGACAGACCCCGCCCATGAAAGACGAGGCGGAAGTTACTCCGCCCCCCCCTCCCCCCCATCATTGCCGTCCCCGGAATCCGGCGAATTCGAGTGGCCCATTTTTTATCTTTTCGATACTGTTCATTGCGACATTCCCCGAACGCCGCGTCCTCCACCCTCGGGATCCTTATTCCACCCCGAACTGAATCATGTAATTGTACCCGAGATCGACCTCGCTTACGACCGTGAAACCGCATTGTGTTATCAATCCCTTGACCTCCGCGGGAAACAGGCGAATATGCTCCGGCGGCCCGAAGGGGAGGGCCTTTTTATGGCACTCGATGACCGCCAGCCGACCGTCCGGCTTCAGAACACGGCGTATCTCCGTGCACAGATCTTTCGCCCTTCGTGTGATATCCGGGATGTGAAGAACGGTCGCCAACAGACAGACATCCACATACGCGTCGTCGATTGGCAGCTGCCCGGTGATATCCGCGGCCGCCGCCGTTATATTTTCGATACTCTCCTCGTCGGCACGGCTCTTCAGGCCGGTAATGTGGGATTCCGATCTATCCAGCGCATAGACAACCCCCTCCTCCCCGATCAGCCCCGCCGCGTGCAGAGAGTACTCCCCCGACCCACAGCCGAGGTCGAGGAAGACATCGCCCGCCTTGAGCTTCAGTTCCCCGAACACGAGAGCCGGATCGTGCATGTTGAAGCTGCTTTTGCCCCGTCTGCACCCACCTTGACCATGGGCTGTTTCATGTCGGCCTTTTTCAGTGCTGTTCATATCTTCTCTCATCTCATCTACGATCTTTCGCATCCACTCGGGGATGCGGACGTCTTGCTGGCGGTAAAACTCCCCAACAAACGGTTTGATATCCAAAACGGGGCTTCCGTCCACCGCGTCAAGCCCGGACACCGTGAGGACGTTTCCCCTCCTCTCGTGCTGCCGGACGACGGTGGTCAAAATCGGATTGGGGCGGGCCGGGCTGCAGGTGGAAAATATCCCCATCAGCGGAAAATCCGCCCTCCCCATCGGATGCACCTGTTTCAGCGTGCGGCTCGACTCCGGCACCATGTGCGCCCAATAGAGGATGACCAGATGAGAATATTCTTCGATGCCATGAAGGATATCGATCATTTCCTCATCGATAATAATCTCCGACATATCATCCCCCGTTCGGTGGACCCGGCGCCTGATGGCATCCACGTTACCCTGCAACTCGATGCCGTCGTCTCCCGCTACCAGAAAGGGCTTTTTCACTCTGTTGTGCACCCTTCCTACCTCATGGATGACCATGCCGCTGGACGGAGAGGTCGGAGTGTTCATTTTTTTCATTCTGTTTCCCGTCCCTTCAGGATTTTTGTATGATACAGACGACGGGGATATCTTGGAGATACCCGCCGTCCCGTTTTACCCCGGCTGCGATTCCGCCCCTCTTTCCGAGGTACACATGTGCAGCTTTCGCTTCATCCGATTGCATCCGCTCCCGTCACGGAACGTTTTTGCCCCGCGAACCGGCTGATCCTACAGATAATAGACAAAGGTTTCGATTTTCGTTCGGTTGTTCTCGTTCCTGTTCCCGTCAAAGGTCACGTTCAGAACGGGGCGTGTCCGATCGCCCTCGGATCCCTTGTGCAATATGCCCAGCGAAATCGCCGTATTCTCATAGGTAGGCGCCACCGTGATGATCCCGTCGATCCCGTTCAGCTCGTTCAATATCTTGGCCTCCCGGTACCTGCCGAACACGACGGCGTAATAACCGACCATACCGTCGGTCGTTGCAACAAGCGCATTCAGATCCTCCCCGAAGACGTCCTCGCCCGACCGGGGACTGGTCTGAGGTGTGCAGGGGGGCCGCTTGATGTGACAGAGAGGAAAAAGTTGCTGGATGCCGCACGACATGTCACTGCACATCCCACTCAGAACGGTTGATCCGGCTGATCGAGTAATTCCCCCAACTGAGCGAAAAGTTCATTGAGTTCAAAGGGTTTTGTCAAAAACCTGGTCCCGGTGATTTTAAAAAAATAGCGCGTTTCCTCTCCCAGAATGTCGCCGGTAATGAACAATACCTTGTTCCCGATATCCTTGTGATATTTCTGAATATAGGTATATAAATTTTGACCGCTCAATCCGGGCATCTTGATATCGGTGACGACGGCGTCAAACTCGTTGTTTTCAATCATATCAATCGCTTCTTCACCGTCTTTGCTTGTCTTCGTGTCGTACCCCTCCTCTTTCAACGCCTCCGAGATAAATTTTCTCAGAGGATCTTCATCCTCGACCACCAGAATTGAGTACGGCCTGTCCGGTTTTTTCGGTCTTTTGTTCTTTTCTGCGACGAGAGGTTCTTGTATCTGAATAATCGGCAGCTCTATGGTAAAGGTCGTGCCCTTACCCAGAGTGCTGTCTACCGAGATGTCTCCGCCATGTTCCTCCAAAATACCATATACGATACTCAATCCAAGTCCCGTGCCCTGACCGACCTCCTTGGTGGTGAAGAAGGGATCGAATATCTTACCGATATATTTTTTGGGGATACCCGGACCGTCATCGATGAATTGAATCACGATCTTCATATCTTGTTGAAAAGATCGAACGATAAGACTCCCACCGCCTCGCTTTCTCAGGGCATCATGGGCGTTGTTTATCATGTTTATAAACACCTGCTGGAGCTGATATGGATCGGCAAACGTCTTTGGTAGATCACCTTTGAGGTCGAGTTTCAAATCAATATCGTTCGTACGCAGTTCATACTCCCTGAGTTTATAAGACTCCTCAATAACAGCATTAATGTCTATCATCTTACGAAGCGGCTTGTGTTCCCTGGCAAACGTAAGGAGAGACTTAATAATGCCCGCGGTTCTCTTCGACTGGCGAATGATGACATCCACATAGCTTCTAATGTCTTCCGGTATCTCTTTTTCTGAAAGCAGCTGCGCATATCCGATAATTGCGGCGAGGGGATTGTTCAACTCGTGAGCCACCCCGGAAAGGATGCCCCCGAGGCTCGAGAGTTTTTCCGTCTGAATCAGCTTCTCCTGCATCTTTTTTCTGTCGGAGATATCGCTCATAACACCGGTCATCCCGACAAGCTCTCCGTCTTTGTACAGTGTCCTGCTTGAAGTCCGAACATACAGGAGCGAGCCGTCCTTATCCACCAATCGGAATTCATGGGGTTCAACGGTTCCTTTCAGTGTTCTCTCGAAACTCTCGAGGAGACCCGATACGTCATCTGGGTGAATATATTTAACAAAATCCTTACCGATAACCTCATCTATTCGATATTTTAAAATCCGTTCAAAAACAGGACTGAGGTATGTAAGATGACCGGAAGCGTCAAGACTGAAAATGAGATCGTTTATATTTTCCACCAACGATCGATATCGTTCTTCACTCTCTCTTAGCTCATCCTCCGCCATTTTCGAGAGTGTGATATCGCTTAAAAAGTTCAGTTCCGCCGGCCTTCCGTTCCATTCTATGGTTACCGAGCTGGCCCTCGCCCAGATTGTCTCCCCCGATTTATCCAATGCTCGAAACTCATATCCATTAAAATTTTCCCCCTTTTTTAATTTCTCTACGCGATCGTTATAGACCCTCTCTTGATCTTCGGGATGAACGAAGTATACCACCGACCTGGAGATGAGTTCCTCTTTAGAATAACCTGATATCTCACAGGTTTTGGGATTGACATATTGAACCAGGTTGTCTTGAGAAACAATGATCGCCTCTCCCGCATTCTCTATAAGAATTCGATATTTCTCTTCAGATGCTCTCAGCTCTTCCAATATCTTCTTACTATCGGTAATATCATTAATGATTCCCTCCAGCAGAACTTCTCCGGTCCCTTCCATCGGGGTCCCGACTCCCTGTTCCCATACCCATCTTTCCTTTCCCGCTTTTGTTATAATTCTATACTCGATCTTATAGGGTCTCTCCTCGTCAACCGCCTGTTGCACTTGATTCCAAACGTCATCCCGATCATCCGGATGAAGGATATCCTTGAACGAGAATGTCCTGTTCTCTATCAGGTCTCTCGGGTCGTATCCGGTAATCCGTTTGCACCCGTCGCTGAGAAAGAGCATTGTCCAGTCGTGATCGTTTTTGCACCGATACACGATACCGGGGATATTCGACATCAACGTGGAAAGCATGCGCTGGTATTCATCCAGTACCTTCTGTGTCTCCTTTCTCTCGCTTTGATCGATGCCGATACCGACGATATATGTCTTATCATCAATAACGGCCCGGGCGCCGGTGAGTAAAAAGGGAATTGTTCCGCCCGATTTCGTGATGAAATCAACCTCAGCAAAAGCTTTTTCTCCCTGAAATACTTGCTGGATCTTTTCCGTCAGCATCCTGCTTTCTTCCTCTGAATAAAAGCCGACCGGCTCCATCTTCATGATCTCCTCGCCGGTGTATCCGGAAACGTCCTCCAGAGTCTTGTTCCATTGTATAAAACGACCTCGGTCGTCAAAGACATAGAACGTACCGGGAAGGCTGTCGATCAGCGCATTGATGAAGGTCTTTTCCCGGGCAAGATCCTCCCGCACCTTTCGTTTTTCGGTGATGTCCTCGATAGTGGTGTATACCATGTACGGTTTTTTCTCACTCAATCGAAACAGCGGTATCGCGTGGATGTTGATCCAAACCGTCTCCATCCTCCTGGGATTATACACACCAAGAACAACATCTTTTATTTCTCGTCCCTCCTTCAGGGCGACTATGGCCGGGTGTTTGTCTTCGGGTAATTCAGAACCGTCCTCATAAAACATTCTAAACCCGGCGGCATCCAAGGATGTCTTGTTCTTCATCTGCTCAAGGGTCTCACCCAGAATCTCCTCGGCGGCGGGATTCACCGAGACGACCCTCCCCTTTTTATCATGGTACACCACTCCCTGAACCATCGTTTCGAACAGCGTCCGGTATTTCTCCTCGCTCCCTTTGAGCGCATTCTCGACTTTCTTCCTCTCCGTGACATCCTCACCCGAGCTCAGGGATCCGATAATCTCCCCCCCCTCGTCCCTCAAAACCGTATTGTTCCATCTGATAATGCGCTCCTCGCTAGTTTTTACAACGACCGGATTTTCGTAATACCCTTTCACATCTCTCTTTTCCGCCATCACTTCCCGAAATATCGTGGTCACTTCCTTCCGAAGCCGTTTTGGGACATAGTTTTTTATCCAATTGCTCCCGAGCAGTTCCTTTTTATTGTATCCGAGTATCTCTTCGCCCTTTTGATTGATGAAAACGATATCTCCTGCTCTGTTAAGACCGAGGATCATTACTCCCATGATTTCAAGATACTGCCCCAGAATATCAACGGTTATCTTGAAATCATCACGCCGCTTCCCTCTGCTCATATACACGCTCCATCCCAAACAGTAGAATTAATCTGCTTTTTACTATTTTATCAAAGCTCTCAAAATATGTATAACTATTATTTCAATTTCCGTTAAGAGGCTTTCTCTCTCATTTCTCCCCGGTTCTCCCCGCCGATCTCGGTGACGGCCCCGCGGTCCTCCGCTTTCACAACCGTGTCGTGAAGCGCAGCGGGCCGGACGAAATCACCCCCTCCAGGCCCTTGCACGCCTCGCGCGTTGTCCGTTGACTCGATCGGCGTACCGACCTCCGGGCGACACCGTGGGGTGGCGTGTATTTCCTGAGAACGGACGCTTCAGGGGTGCGATTTCAGACAAAACCATACAAGCCCCGTGAGATCATACTTTCGCATTGACACCTCATTGGATTTCGTTACTATTATTGATGATATTATGTGGTATATGGAGGCCTCCGACCCTTTTCAGGCAAAAAGCGGATGCCTTTTTTCGCCGCATTGACCTGAAACGTATCCGGAAGGTTCCTGTGTCACCCGATGTATCTCTGTCCATATCGATCACAACGGTACCCCGTCAGGATGAAGCCATATGGCGCGAAAAAAAGAGATAGTTGAAAAGACATACGATACGGTGGCGAAGGAATACGCACAAGCATTCTCGAAAGAGCACGAACAAAAACCCAAAGACCGGGAAATACTCGCCCGATTTGTACGGGAGATCGGGAACAAACGACCGGTATGGGATTTCGGCAGCGGCCCCGGTCACACCACGAAATATCTCCATGATCTTGGTATCGAGATTTCAGGCATGGATATATCGGGAGAAATGGTAAAACAGGCACGATCACTGTTCCCCGACATCCGATTTCAAAAGGGGAACATGCTTCACCTGGGATGTGACGATGACTCAATCGCCGCCGCTGTATCCTTCTATTCTATCGTGCACTGTACCAAAGAAGAGGTCGGCACCGTATTCGGTGAAGTATTCCGCGTATTGCAGCCGGGCGGAGTGTTCCTTTTCACGTACCATATCGGTGACGAGACACTTCATATAGACAGCTTTCTCGATAAAAAAGTAGATATTGATTTCATGTTTTTTACCACCGCCTGTATCAGGAAATGTGTGAAGCGGTGTGGATTTGAGCGGATTGAAATAATCGAGAGACCGCCATACCCAGATGTGGAGTATCAGAGTAGAAGGGCCTATGTATTCGCATGGAAACCGATCATTCACCCGTGATAGTCACACGCACTATGTACGGTTTCTTTTCATGCGTCCTTTGTCGCCACAACACAATGAAATTTTTGTGATCCCTTCTTCTTTGTAATAATATCTATTTCCTCACGGAACCCATTGCGCCTCAACAGGTCCTCAATATCCCGGGTACTGTATAAATGAAAAACGCCGGTGTCCAACGGTCTGCCCTCCAATTGATCGATATCCTCGAAGGCCAAAATCACCTTACCCCCCGGCCTTAACATCCGAAAAATCTTTTCCACCGCATTGTCTGGATGTGACCAAAAATATATCGTGTTCGCCGAACAGACCGCATCATAGCTGTCATCTTCGTACATCTCCGTTTCAAAATCGCCGTGTTGAATACGAACCCTTCCCTTCGCGATACCTCTCTTATTCCTCTTTTTCGCCATCACCACCATGGTATGCGAAAAATCTATTCCTTCAATACACCCGGTGGTGAGAAGTCGTGCGGTTTCTTTGAGAAACCTACCGGTTCCGAAACCGATCTCCAAAATACGATCGCCTTCCTTCAGATCAAGGGCGTCTGTCATGAGTGTATTTACTCCGGTATTGCCCCAATCGAAGATGAGAGGCATGATCAATCGCCCGAAAGACCCTGAGGGCTTACGCGCCTGGCTTGAAAAAAAGGTCTTGATTCCCATACACATTATACCTCTTTGAATCCAACGAGTATTACGGAGACCGGCGGACTCCGGTTTTTTGCCTCTCCCTCACCGCCACCCTATTTCCCCAGCCCCCGGACGGCGTCGCAGGCTTCATCCTCTCCGTTTTCACAGGCACGTTTGAAATCGACCCTCGCTTTTTTTGTTTCACCGAGTTCTTCGTATATCAGTTCCCGACTTAAATAGGACCAGTAATAATCCGATTGTATCTCAATCGCCCGCTCGATATCCGCCATCGCCTCGGCATGCCACCATGCTCCCATCTTCAACACTTTGGTTGTATCACATTTGTACAAAAAGGTCTATTCAGTCAAATGGGATACCGCGATCGTGCCCTTTCTCCCTTCTCAAACACACATCAAACGGTATCATCTCCACATGTCGCCGTCTTGGAGCATTCCCTCACATCTCATGTACACAAGATGTCAATTCTGTATAACACGTCCTTCTCATGGTGCGGCAAAACGTACGGCCAATACCGACAAGTGTGTTCATATGACCCGTTCGTTTCACAATATCCTGACTGCATCGGTCGGACAATCGTATTGCAGCGGGACGGATTCTCGGGCATCGAGCATCAATGAGAGGTGCTTGCAGGGGTATCAAAAAAACCTTTTTCGCCGGGATTTTTGTGAAAATATATAGAAACTATATAGGAGAGATAGTATAATAGTAATACACAAGAATATTTCAACTTTGATTTGAAAGGGAGCGGCACATGAGCCAGAAAGATTCACTCACACACCTCGCGTACAGGTCATTACTCGATTCACTGGAAGACATCCTGGGAGAAAACGGGAAAAACTCGGTGCTCCGTTTCGCCAAACTGGACGACATGATAACCAGTCCTCCCGATTATGATACGGAAAAAAGGGTCGAGTACGAGTCGGTTACAAAACTCTACATCGGTGTCCGGGATATCATCGGCAACAGCGGATATGAGGCGATCATGTTCAGGGCGGGAATGTTCATGATCAAAATGGTGGTGGAACACTCAGAAGCCATACGAAACCTCATCGCCGCGAAGATGGACAGTGTCGAAAAACTCAAGATTGCGTACACGGCGTATATAACGAATGCCGGGTACGATCCGGAAGAGGTCTTGGAGTCTATCCCGGACAAAAACCAGTTCTTGATCCATCGGCCCGATTGCACCGAGTGCGAAGAACTCATCAAGGATGAGAAAAAACGAAAAGAATTCACAAAGCCGTCCTGTGCCTTTATGACCGGGGTCATGAAAGGCGTCGGAGAGTGTTTTAAAAAGGAAATTCAGTCAGAAGTTCAGGAAACGAAGTGTCGTTTTGTCGGTGACGATGAATGTGTCTTCACCATCACATATAAGACGTGAGGGGACGCGATTCCCGGCATCTCAATACTTTTCTCGAGAATTGATTGAAACACAGTACAGAGTGAGTGTATTCGTTTGTCTTATATTGTATATATAAAAATTTTACCAACCGTCGTCACCTCTTCACCACATAATACAACGCCCCGCCTCTCCCTCCACACCCTGAGTAGGTTATTCCCACGCCCGGCGGGGAAACGTGTGTCGGACGGCCGATGACCCGAGATGTATCACAGAGATCGGGCGGCCTGCATCTTGGAACGAACGAGGGAACGTCCTCCGTGTATAAGGGAAACCATTGCACGAAATATATCAACCGATGGGAATCTCTTTCGGGACATCCAGGAGCATATAGCCATGACGTTTCCCGTGCCGCCGTAAAAAAAAGGCCGACTTACCGTCGGCCTTTTCGAATCCGTTTCATATTGCCGGATGAGATCGTCGTATTCATTGATCAATCGATGGAAATTCATTCAGGATTATCCGGCGTTTGAAGCGGATTTTTGTTTTTTTTATCTTCCGGTCCTTTTTTGATGTTGAAACACCGATTGATCCCCTTCATTCTCGGGCAATCCGTGTAGAAATCACACTCCTGACAGACGCCTTTGCCTAATGATACAAGAGACGGTTCGCTCTTCTTTTTTTCTTCTTCTCTACTCATCCGTTCTTCAGATTGTATCCATCATGAGGATGATCGCTTTTTCAAGAAGATTCAACCACTCATTAGACAATAACACGAGACGTCTTTGGTCTGTTATAATTTCGCCTTCAGTATCTTCCATGCCTCGTCCATGATCGGTTGAAGATCACTAACGTCTTTTTGAGTATACTCACTGTTTTTATTTCCGACTCCCGCCACCAATACAACCTTGCCGTTTTCCATGACCGGCAGGTTCATGTGGCCTATCACGGTGACATGGCCTTCTGGATATCCCTTTTTCGTCGGCTTTTGAAGATTCTGGTAGTCATTGGTAATCACCGCTTTCCGTTCCCTTACGGCATCCCCCCAGAGCCCGGTTTCTTCGATTTTGTATACAATCGGCTTGTCAATCATGGCGCAATTCCCCATTGCGGCATCGGACCAACCGACCATCGTCAGCACGTTTTCTGAAGCGTTCATCGTAGCGAAGTAGGCGATAAGCGATGTTGTGATCATACACATTTCATTGTTTATCACGTTCTTGAACTCATTCAGAGGAGAATCCGCCTTCTGTTTTATCCGAAATAGAGCAAGTTCAACATTTTTGTCAACCATCATACATCACACAATACATTCATTATCAGAAAAACTGCACTATGCCAAATGCGTGACTCTCTTTTTCAGCAGTTTGACATGAGCATTATAATTTCGAGATCCTGTTTGTCTCGAAAAAACAGCCACTCCACGCTGCGTGACCGGTCACTTTGCACCGTCAACTGGATCGTCACTGGTGACGACAAGGGAGATGTCGTAGTCAACACTATCGACCGTGGAGTTCACCGAATCATTTTCGATATTCACAGAGGGGGTGTTCCTGAGCTCTTCCAAGCCGCTGCGGACCAGATTTGTTGCCACAGACAGTTTTTCGCTGAAATGCGTATACGTCATGGTCTGGGTAAAGAACATGGAAATGGAAATCACTCCCACGACGAACACGGCAACGGAAATGACATTTTCCAGGATTGAAAAACCGCTCTCGGAATTCGTTCTCTTCAGGTTTTTTCGTATCTTCGTAATCATTTTACACCCCCTTGGAATGACCTGTCTTTCACATACGCAACAACCTTGCCAACCCCGAAATTGTGGCGTAACTAAATGATATTATTGGTGATTTGGTGGGTCTTCTGCGTATCCTCGGGGGGGATTCAGACTTCCGACGCGAAAAACCGTCCGCACACGGATTGATATGGGATAAAATGAGTGATATTAACAGGTTAGGCTTGTCGCGGAGTCTTGGGGCCGCAAAACGGTTTTGCGGTGTGCAACGTGCATTTGCGTGGAATAATCCGTATTATTATCTCACACGCTCAACCATTGACCGGCTGTATCAACCGCTCGACCACTTCCGAAAAGGGAGATGAATATTTTGAAATAATGAAGCTCCTCCTTGCTCCGGAGGATCGAGTATACTTGTTTCGCACAGAGAAACTCCTCGTCACCGATCGTCTTTTCGAAGTGATCCGTCAACAACGCCGCCGATCCCGATCCCTGGGAAAACTCCTGCTTGACCCTCCAGACAATATCCGTCGGTAATGATTCTTCAAACGCCTTTCTGAATATCCATTTTTCGATTGCTTCACCGTGCACGTGCTTGATTTTATACTCCGGCGCAATGGACGTCAGAGAATAGTTCAGGAGTTCACCGGATATCAACGGCGCGACGACCTTGATGGAATGACATTGATTCATGCGATCAAGGCGCAGGGCGGCGTTATGATGCAACAGCCCGAGGACATCCCTCTGCCCGGCGGAGAGTCGGTGAGAATCCATAGACCTCATGTGACTGTAGCCGCAGAATATTTCATCGCCCCCCTCGCCGGAGAGCAGCACCTCGATTCCGTTCTCTTTCGCCGCCCGTGATATGAGGAAATTAGAGACGGCGCTTCTCACCAGGGAGGGATCAAAATGTTCCAGATAGTAGATAACATCCGGCAACACTCCCAGCAGCTCATCAAGGTCCACGATGACTTCATGATGTTCCGTTCCCAGGTATTCCGCAACCGTTCTGGCGCAGGTGATGTCCTCCGATTCCCCCACGCCCAGTGAAAATGTCTTCAGCCTGCATCCGTGGTCTACCCGTTCCCCGATCAATTCGCACGCTAAAGCACAGATAACGCTGCTGTCAATCCCCCCGCTCAACAGACCGGCGGTGGGCCGGGAGAAATCGACTCGCGCACGCATACTCTCTCTCAAAATAGATCGTATGTCACCGGCTACCTGTTCGATGTTTCCGGGTGGATATGTGTCCGGAGCCGATGGAAGTTTCGAGAATCGAACAAATTCACCGTCGCCCGTGAGATAATGCCCGGCGGGAAATTCATACACGTCGTCGGTAATGTGCGTGATGCTCTTCAACTCGGATGCAAGATAAAGCGTGTCGTTCTCTCTTCCGTAGAAGAGGGTCTTTATCCCGAGGAGGTCCCTGGCGGCGAAAAAATCCCGACCGTCGGATATGACGAATGCGAATACCGCGTCGGTGAGGTATTGAAGCATATCAACGCCAAATCGTGCGTAACACTCGAGCACGGCATGCTCCTCCGAAGGAACGGGTCCCGTCGGCAAATCGTCTCGACGCGTAATCTGTCCGTCATAGCAAATCCGCAGGCCTTCTTCTCCAATCCTCCATACGGGTACGATGGTGTGCGGGACATCGTCCGGAATATCCGCTTTCAGATAGTTCTGCGCCATCACAACACGGCCCTTTTTATACCACCCGGAAACATGGGTGCCGCGATGCCTGATGAGCTCGTGAGCGGACAGAACGGTGTCTTGTTCCGGTGTACCGAAGCCTACGACAAAACCACTCATACTGCGGTATCTCCTTTCTCTGTTATCCTTCAACGTATCAAACATGCTTCCATTCCGCAACCCATCCTGGAGTTTTTCATCACGTATCCCGCCTCAAACGTGTTTCTCATTACATTCCGTGTCGTCTGGCACTTCCCTCTATACGCCGGACATACGTTCGCGTGCACACCCTTTGTGTCCCCCGTATGCCGTATCCCGTCGTCGAACGCGTCACCTTCCGAACATTACGAGCATGCGTCCCCCCGTTCTTTGCATCTTCAAGGGAAGGGATAACGCCCGCGGCCTGTGCGCTCGAGAAGATTCCCCAACCTGTATTCAATACATCTTCAAAAAAATCGCCCGGATGCGATCCGGGCGATGAGGTATGGGTATGTATGAAGGGGTATATTGGTATAATATGTAGAAGTATACTCCGAGCCAACGCCGTTGTTTATGGACGGCCGTTGTTGCCGTTGTTGTTGTTCCCGTTATTATTTCCACCGGGGCGTCCGGGTTGCTGTCCCCGACTGGCCGTGGTGGTTCTGCCTTCTCCGATTGTGTTCCTTTCCTCCTTCCCAAACACGATCTCCACATACTCCTTGGCGAACAGCAGCACCACGTCCCCCTCCTCTACGGAAAGGGAATCGTAGGTCTTGATGGTGCGCTCCTGATAGTCGATGACGACTTCCTTGTCATACCGCTCAATGCTGCCGTCAGGCTTGACCACCGCCACGTCGTACTTTCCGACCTCGTTGTAGTAGGGCATGGAGATGAACTCCAAGGCCTCCTTCTCCGGGTCGATGCTGCCGTGAAACTCAAGCTCCGATTTGGTCTGTCTCACCTCGAAGCTCTCGATGGTGGGAAACAGCGTCGGATTTTCCGACACGGAAAGACCCGCCAGACTCCTCAGATCGTCGTCGTCCAGATACTTCTGATACTCGAAGGGATCCAGGGCGCTGGTATTGACGATCCTCACATCGTCGACCACGGTTTCGGCAAAAGCCGGTAAAGAAATGATAGCGATAAGTGCGAAAATGATAACAAACATTCCCCGTTTCATGTTTTGCCTCCTGATAAAAAGGTTATTGGATATATGTAGTATACGGTTTCAGGATAGCAAAAGGTGGGGGAGCAACTGTAACGAAAATCACATACGGATAAAATATTCTCAATATTTGTGATCTTCGTCACTTTTTTCCCGAAAAAAATGCGTTTTCCCCATAAAAAAGCGGGGGATCGCCCCCCGCTTTTTCTCTTTATCCGCCTTTTTTAAATCTTAAAACTCGTAGATCACCTCCAGCATCCCGCCGTATACCCAGCTCGAATCCTTGTAATCGCGAGCGATGCCGTTGGTGTTGTAGAAAGTATTTGTCACCGTCGGATCAGTCCCCGTGACGGAGCCGGAGAGATCGTAATCCAGGGGCTCCAAGGGGATCGTCACCATCCCAGAGAGGGTGATCGTCAGGTTCTGTACCGGTGTGACGAACAGTTCCGTGCTGAGCGTCAGGTCGTGGTATTGATCCTTCCCGGAGCTCGTCGCGTCCAGGTAGTTTCCGGGGACGAATTCAAGTGGATTTGTCAGGTACACGTCATAGTCCCTCTTCACCCACCCCCAGTCATACCGGAGACCGAGCTCGCCGGTACACTCCTCCGAAAATCTCTTCTCCACCCGGACGTCGAGGGAGAGCACGTCCACCTCTTCCCTATCGGACTGGGTGAACAGGTAATCTCCGGCCGGGTTGCTTCCCCCGGTCACCCGGTTGTGGACGTTGTAGTCGTTGGTGAATACCCGGTGTGTGTACATCGGCACGAACGAAAGGGCGAGCCCGTCGGTCGTGTACTTGATCCCGACGCCGGCGCTCATATCCCACGCCTCGAAATCATTCTCATACTCAATGGGGCCCCGGCCGCGAATGAAATACCAATATCCGCCGTTAAACATATTTCCATATCCCGCACCGTTCGTGTTCCATTCAAGCTCATTGTACGACACGCTGAATCTCACGGGAATCGACACTCGCTCATTCAATCCCGCCGTTAGTTTAATATCTCCCCGCATCCCCCAGCCGTCCAGGTCGCCGGAATCCACGTCCTCGGAGTAGTCATTCCCAAATGCGGATATCTCGGCTTCCTTGGAGACGGAACCTGTATACATATCGAGACCGAGGGATGTCTCAAGTCTGAAACACTCGGACGGCGCATATGACACGCCCAAGAACGGTGATACACCGTGATAGTCCAGGCTCAGGATCTCTTCGCTCTCTATGTTGTAGGTAAGGTTAAAAATAGGTAAAGGAGAAACACGCTTACATAAGCCATTTATGCTGTTTTTCCGCGTGTCATCATAAAGGTTGTGGGTCACTCCCACCCCGAGGGAGAGGGCATCGGCCGCCTCCCAGGAGAGGAGCAGTGTCGACGCATACCGGTTCGACCGATGTCCGTTTTCACCGCTTCCCCAGAAATAGTGAGAGAGAATGGGACTTTCTAATGTATCCGTGTAGATGTCCGTATCGCCCCGGGTCTCCCCGGAGAGGTACTCGAAGACGAACGCCAGGTTCATGTTGGAGTTGATCTTCAGAGCGAAGCCGATATCCGTGCCCCAGGTATTGGTCACATATCTGCTGTCGAGATCGGAGGAGCCGATCACCGTTCCCACCGGATAGAGATGACCGTTGCTGTACATAATGTCCCGGGTCGAGACGTCCGAATAGCTCCCCCGGTAGGAGACATCGGAGAGGAACCTGAAGGACGAATCGAGCCGCAACAGCGCCGGATTTTCAAGAAAGACGATCTCTCCCGGGGCACCGTCAAAATTCTCGATGATCTTGGGCGTGTCCGAAACAGTGCTGTTTCGAATGTAGAGATAGTCCTGGCCCGCCGCAACGCCACCGCACACCAGCACCGCCAGAAGAGAGAAAACACCTGCCAACACCCTCACGCACGGTCTCATGTTCTTTTCTCCATTCATAACGATACAGGTAAAAAATCACCAAAATCGATTTGTCTGATTTTAATAAAAAAAATTTATCATGTCAAGCGGATTGCCCGTAAATATTAAATACATGAATATCGTTCGTTTATATACGGTGCGGAAATATATGTCTGCACTGTCACTTCACCTTTCATCCCCCCGTACACCGGAACGATATCCGACCCGGGACACCTCCCATCGGCACCCGTCACGCCGGCGGGCGAATCGTCGTCTGTTTTTTTAGGTTACGATTGAATGGAAAAAAACGGAGGAGTTGATGGCGGGCTATCCGCCCTCAAGAAAGGCCTGTATCATCGGATGCTCGGTGGGATCGGCGTCTTTGTCGGGGAATTCTTCCATGATTTCTTTCTGTTTCTCTCGAAACTCATCGCACGACAGGTCCAGCCGCTCATCGGGTTTGTGAAACTGAACGAAGAAGGCGCAGCAGTCGTCTCCGTTGGCGACACACTTGATCTCACATCCCGACGCGTGAAGCCCGGTGATCGGCCTCATGATCCCCTCGGCGACCCCGACCAGGTAATTGAGGAATATTACACAGTTATAGCGGTTAAACGACAGGCCGTCGGACTCATAGCTGTTTGCAACCTTGAAACAAAGCCTGTTGTGTTCCGCATCGGTAACGATGCTGCATCTGCCCCAGCCCAGCACCGGAAACACCCAGGACATCTCGAATGATATTCGCTCAAACAGCTTTTCAATGGTGAGGTCTTTATATCTTTCCACCTCATTGCCGCCGGTTATCCTCCCCGTATCCCGGGCCGCCCGACTGAGAATCTGCATGAAGCCGTGCTCGCCCAAAAGCCCTTCCATATCCTTTTTCATCGCCCAGATCATCCTCACCGGCAAAAAGATGAACGTTCGGGACGGATCGTTGAACATGATCTCGTTCTTTTCGGTCCACTTGAGGATTGAAATCGTGTTCCGCAGGGGGGGGTGATCGGCGTAGGTGTCACGCAGGCCGCCGAAGAAGTACGAAAGAATCATCAACTCCCGCTCCTCCGGAGAGAGGGATTCCTGTTCTCTGGCGTCCTCTATGTCCCGGACCGTCGGGAGATTCGTCTTTCGCGCCACATTGAGCAGGAGTCGATTTAAGAGGCCGGGGCCATATCCGGCAAGCTTGTCAAGCAACAATGAGATGAACATCTCCCGATGCATGACCAGTCGCAGATCGCCCGAATGGATGGTCCCGTTTTTCAGGTCCCACGTGATGTCTCTCGACATGCTCCACCCCGGTTACGTAACTGATTGGATCGTGAAGGAAAAGATACACGGATTTTTTATAATAACATACTTTTCTGCTTTTTAATACTTCTAATTTTCTGTTGCGGGGATACGCTCGCCATTCTCCCTCTCTCCACGACATGGGAAGGCACACACCGAATAGAGTCGGGCGGGCGGGTAAGGGGATTCTCCTTCCCTGGGGGGATGTATGAGTAAAAGACGGGCGGTGTGTCCGACGTCTTGCCCTTCCATGATGAAATCAAGGGTATTCTCTCATCAATGTCGGTGATTTAACGGCAGGCAATCGGATCATTGCCGCATCAGCACGCGATAGGCCATGAAGTCGTCGTACATGCGATGAAAGACCCGATATTTTCTGTCATGATAGTCCCGGACCGCCCCCGCCTCCGGACCGATCACCTCCCCCGGCGACTCCATCGCGGCCATGGCCTCCATGATCGTGGGGAAATCTCCCCCGGCCACCGCCCCCAGCACCGCCGACCCCAAAAGCACCGCCTCTGGCTCCGCGCCCAGGACGATCCGGCATCCGGTGGAGTTCGCATGCTCCCTCAAGAACACCCGGTTCTTCGTGCCGCCGCCGCAGGCGATTACGGTATCGACGGCGTAGCCCGCAGTGTTCATCTCCTCGATGATGTGCCGGGTTCCGTAGGCAACCGCCTGCACGGCGGCGAGATATACAAGCGCCAGGTCGTCCGCCGTGTCCGACAGGCGAAGACCGCAGACCGCACCCCGCAGCGTGGCGTCGGCCCGGGGCGATCGATTGCCGTGAAAATAGGGGAGCACGTGAAGCTCCTCGGTGAGGGCGCCGGGATGAGATGCCGTCTCAGAAAGGCGGTCGAGCCGCCGGTTGAGAAGCTCATATATCGTCGTACCGGCTGCTTTCGCCTCCTCGGCAAGGGGAGCGGAAGCGCTATGGGAAAAGATGACATGATCGATGAGGGAGCCGGTTGCGCTCTGCCCCCCCTCGGTGAGCCACATCCCCGGTATCATGGCGCCGTAGTAGGGCCCCCAGACGCCGGGGATGAAGCGGGGCTCCGTGCTTACGGCCATGTGGCACGTGCTGGTGCCGCCGATGAGGGCGAGCCGCCTCTCGAAATCGTCGGGAGACAGCGCTCTGCCGTCGACGGTCATCCCCAACAACCCCACCCCGCCGGCATGGGCATCTATGATGGAGACCCCCACCGGGGTTCCGGGAGAAAGCCCCAGCTCATCCGCCGCCCGCCGCGAGAGGCCCTCCCCCACCGGCTCCCCCATGGGGCGTATCCGGGTGCCGATGCGGCGATATCCCTCATCAGAAAGGTCCCCCAGCCCCGCCCGGGAGAAGTAATCATCGTCCCACCTGTTCTCGCGGCCCAGATAGGTCCACTTGCACACGATGCTGCAGAGCGACCGGGTGTCGAAGCCTGTGGCACGATAGGTGAGGTAATCCGGCAGATCGAAGAACCGGGCGGCTCTTCTCCAGGCGTCGGGGAGGTTTCGCTTGAGCCACAACAGCTTCGGCGTCTGCATCTCCGGGGAGATGACGCCGCCCACGTATTGCAGCACGGGATGGCCCATGCGGTTGATCTCTTCGGTTTCCGATATCGCCCGGTGGTCCATCCAGACGATAACGTTCCACCGGTCATCGCCCGTGGGCGAGACGCTCACCGGCCCGTCGTCCGCATCCACCGCCACCAGTGAGCAGGTGGCGTCGAACCCCATCCCGCCGATCCGGCCCCCATCCACCCCCGCCTCACTCATTGCGTCCCGGACGGACCGACACACCATCCTCCAAATATTCTCGGAGCTCTGCTCGACGAAATCGTTCTCCGGCCGGGACATCTCGATCGGGTGGGCGGCCATGCCCCGCATCTTTCCGTTTCCGTCGAACAGACCGGCCCGGGCGCTGCCGGTGCCCACGTCCACGCCGATATAGAATTTATCCGTCATATCACCGCTCCTTCAGCACCCGCACCTTGAAACCCAGCTCTCGGGAGAGGGCGACCATCTCTCCAAAGATGTCTCCGTAGGCCACCGCCGCGTGGTTGCTCATGTAGTGGGCCATGAGGGTATCCCGGGAGATCCCCATGTCGGCGGCCATGAACGGCCACTGCCGGTTCGTCCCCTCCCACCACGCGTCCCTGGTGGCCTCCGGGAGCTTCACGACCTCGCCTTTCCCAACGTCCATCCACAGCTCATCGTCCTTGATATACGACCGGGCCCAGGTGATCTTTCCCGGCAGGCTCTCGCCGGTGAAGGTGCCCCCCGGATTGGGGAAATACGCCGCCGGCTGTCGATAGGAGTGGACGCCCTTGAGGCTTTTCATGTCGTGATTGAAGGCGTAGGCGCTGGAGGATCCGCTGTTGAGCAGCACCCACAGGAACCGGCCGTCGAACTCCGCCCCCCATCGCACGTCGTGAAACATCACGCCTTCTCCCATCCCCTTTTTTTGCAGGATGCGCTTCATCAGCTCCATGGGGATGACGTTTCCCTGGTCGGCCTCGGTGGAATCCACGATGGTCGTGCCGGTTCCCTCGGGGCGGCATCCGCTGTTGAGAAGACCCTCTGCGAAATCGGAGGGGGGGCGCAGCGGGATGAGGCCGAGCTGATACTGCCAGCCGATGCAGTCGGCCTTGAATTCACCCACCAGGTCGAGCACCGTCAGGTAGTCCCGGAGCTGCTCCTTCGTGGCGTTTGCGTCGAAGTCCCCAGCTCCCGGATCGTCGTAGTGAAAGACAACGCCCTTATCCACCACGAACCGATACGCGTCCTCGATGCGCCTTTGATCGATGTCTCTTCCCCGGGCCACCAGCCACGCCTGATCCACCTTGTGCTCGGCGAAGCCGACCCGGGAGAGCAGCCTCGGGCCGAAGTAGCCGTTGATCATGCCCATGCTGGTGTCCCCCAACATGAGGATGAGAATCCTCCGTTTCTCGATCTCCCCTGCGACCTCCCGCGCGATCCGGACGGCCCCCTCATCCACCGGGGCGCTGTAGGCGATCGCGTCTTTCGGGTACGACACACTCCCCACGCTGCACCACTGCTCCAGCCCCGCTATGAAGGCATCGTCCTTCGTCCAGTCCACAGCATCCGTCCATATCCTGGAGTGCCTGCGCCCCACGGTCTCCAGGCACGCGCTGGTGTTGAGAAGCCCCACGAGCCCGGGCCACGTGCCGGAAAAATTGCTGGCCAATAAAAGCGGCGTGTCCTTCCCCACGGTGCCGTCGGTGGTGTGGGGGCCGTAGACCCAGTGGGCGAAGACGCCGATGAGCGGATCGTCCACAGGGCCGAGCTTCTCGATGGACTCGTGGGGCCGGGTCAAAAAGCCGTCGATCCGGTAATGTTTTTTCCCCAGGCGATCGAGGGCCGCTTCAAGCCGGCGCGTGGCCTCGGTCATCTGCGGGAGGGCGTCCTCATTCGGCTTTTCCCGGTAGTCTCCGGGCCAAAAAATCCCGATCCGCGTACTCATGGCGTTTTCTCCCCTTTTTTGTTTGTATTCTTTGTTATCCGTTCAGGTTAGGGAGACTGAGCTTTCCCCGGTCCGTGTAATGCGGACGGGGAGCACCTCCTCCCGAATCCCACAAGTAGTGGCCCCCTCGATCCGATCAATCAAAAGACGGGCGGCCCGACGGCCGATCTCCCGCCTGGGCTGTTCCGCAATGACGATCGGACGACGCATCAATCCCGTGAAGGGAACCCCGTCGAACGCACCGACGGCGATGTTTTCGCCGTCCGAACCTCTCGCCATCAGAATCTCCAGCACCCCCTCGAGGATCCGGTTGTTTGCCGCGACGACGGCGTCCGGTTTTTTGCCCCTTTCAAGAAACGATCGGGCGGCGCGGCGCCCGGTTTCCTCGTCATAGGGCCCGATGTATACCATTTCCTCGGAAAACAAAAGATTCGCATCACGGATGCCTTCTATAAACCCCTTCATCCGCTCGGCCCCGGTCCATGTGTCGACGGGGCCGCCGGCGACCGCGATGGTCACGGCACCCATATCAATAAGCTCCCTCACGAGCCGTCTTGCACCGTCTCGGTTGTCCACCACCACGCTGTCACAGGACACACCGTCAATCCTCCGATCCATCAACACCAGGGGGAATCCCTCCTCCAAAAGCAGCTCCAGCTCCTGATGGGGGGTCAGCCCCGCCGGGGTCACGATCAGCCCGTCCACGGGCCTCGACCGAAGCAGCGAGATATAGTGCGCCTCCCGGCTCCTGTTCTCCCCGCTGGTGGCCACCATCACCCCGTACCCGGCGGAAGACGCCTCCGCCTCGCACGCGGCGCTGATCGTGGCGAAAAAGGGATTGGCCAGGTCGGTCACCAGAAGGCCCAGGGTGTCGGTCTTGCTCGTGCGCAGCGCCCGGGCCGAGAGGTTGGGGCGATACCCAAGCTCCTCCGCCACGGACAGCACCCGTCGGGTGGTTTCTTCACCGATGCGGGAACTCTTCGCCTTACCGGCAAGCACCCTGCTGACGGTGGAGATGTTCACCCCGGCGCGCTTCGCGATGTCCTGCATGGTGGGCTTCACGTATTTTTTTCCTTGCACAATCGATTGTGCATGTTATACTACTCCACGTTTCCGGAGCTGTCAAGGTTAGAAAGCCGGTTACATCCATCGAGTTTCGTCTCCGCCGGCCGCCTCCGGACTCCATACATATACTCTCAACAATAATTCGCCGGGTCGATCCTGTAATATGAAAAAGCGCCCCGACATATGAAACCACGAAAATCTCTCGACACATACATATATATTAAAAATACGGAACTCCGGGAGAAATGTCAATATGGAACACAGGAGGTATTGTTATGATGTATGATCCGAAGTCGCTCTACTCCCTCCCCAAAGGCGTCGAGACCCGCTGGGCCAGCCCGGAAAACTGGAACGGCGTAAAGGGGGCGGGGGGGAAGGAAAACGGCGGGAGAAAGGGCTCCGCCTTCTTCTATCTCCCGGCGGGTGAAGAGAAGGTGCTGGCCCAGGTGTCCGGCACCAGCGGGACGCTTCGGCGTATCTGGATTACCATAAACGATCGCACCCCCGAAATGATCCGGGGGATCCGCCTGGATATCTACTGGGATAATGCCGCCACGCCGGCGGTCTCGACACCCCTGGGAGATTTCTTCGGCCACGGTCTGGGGAGGATGCGCCCCTTCGAGTCCGCCCTCTTTTCCAGTCCCGAGGGGAGGAGCTTCGTCTCCGTCGTCCCCATGCCGTTTAAAACCGGCATGAAGGTGGTGGTCACCAACGAAAGCGGCATCAACCTCTCCCTTTTCTACTACGACATCAACTACACCATCGGAGACGACCACACAAACGACGTCTCCTATTTCCACGCACACTTCCGGCGGGAAAACCCCACCACCTTCCAGCAGGACTTCGAGATCCTTCCGAAGATCGAAGGGAAGGGACGATACCTCGGGGCGCAGATCGGATTGATCCTGGATACAAAGAAGTACGGCACCGCCTGGTGGGGCGAGGGCGAGGCGAAGATATACCTCGACGGGGACACCGACTATCCAACCCTCTGCGGCACCGGGAACGAGGACTACATCGGGTCGGCCTTCAACCTGTGGAGCTTCGTCAATCTCTACCAGGGCTGCGCTCTGGCGGACGAGGAAAATATGCAGTATTCCTTTTACCGGCTGCATATCCCGGACCCGGTCTATTTTTACGAAGACATCCGGGTGACCCTCCAGCAGATGGGCATCTGGTGGGAGGACTCAAAAAAGATGCTGATCGAGATAAATCCGAAGGTGTACCGGGCGGGACCGGGGCTCGTGGAGGTGGACCTCACCACAATCGGTGATGAATGGCCCATCGGCTATTTCGAGCGCCAAGACGACGTCTCAAGCTGCGTCTATTTTTACCTGGATAGCCCCGAAAACGACCTGGGACCGATCATCGGGGCAAAAGAACGGATGGCGGGATTATTCACCGACACGGACAGAAACATTCGATCGAAGCTCTGATCGCCCGATGACACACGGTTGAAAAACGATCCGCCATTGTTCTGATGCGGATATGTTGCTCATTATGTAATTTTCTATGGAGTGCGCCATGAAAAAGCGGGTTGAAAAGTTTCCCCTCTGGAAACAGATTGTCTATTCCAGCGGTGCCAGCGGATTTACCATCGCAGACAGGATATGGGTCAGTTTCATGCTCTACTTCTACCTGCCGCCGGCGGAGTCTGGCATGCCGCAGCTTATTTCAAACAATACCTTCTGGGGATTTCTTACGGTGGCGGGAGTGGTGACCGTCTTCGGCAGAATCGTGGACGCCATCGCCGATCCCCTCGTCGGATACTGGAGCGACCGGAGCACCTCCAAGCTGGGCAGGAGGAAGTCCTTCATGCTCTACGGCGGCCTCCCGCTGATTGTCTGCCTGGCGCTCTTGTTCTTTCCTCCCGCCGATGAGGAGAGCATTCTCAATGTTTTCTACATGGCGCTCATGCTGGGGTTGACGCTCTTCTTCTTCACCGTGTACGTCCTGCCGTTCATCACCCTCATCGCCGAGGTGACCCACACTGAAACAGAGCGCATCAATCTGGTGACCATCCAGGCCCTGTACAAGCTGGGGGGGGTCATCGTCGTGATGATCTTGGGATACATGCTGTGGGGCGCGCTGGAAAACACCGGCCTGGAAAAGGCGAGAGCCCTCCAGATGACGGTGCTGATCCTCTGCGTGGTGGGGCTGATTCTCTGCTATATCGCGGTTCTCCCCATAGATGAACACAGATACTGCGACCCGACCCCCTCCGAGATCGGCCTGTTCAAGTCTTTGAAGATCACCCTCACCAACCGGGCCTTCATCTTCTACATCACCGGCACCATGTCCTTTTGGTTCGGCCTGAATATCATTTCTCAGACCACCACCTATTACATCACGGTCCTTCTGCATCGTGAGGAGGCGTTCGCCGGCAATGTGTACGCGGCGCTGTTCGGCGTGGCGCTCCTGATGTTCCCGATCGTCAACCTGGCCAGCAAGCGCTTCGGGAAGCGGGCCGTCCTGATGACGGGCCTCGCCCTCTTCGCGATCACCACGGGATCGGTCTACTTCCTCGGCTCCGATGTCCTCCCCTTCTCCCCCACGACCCAGGCGTTCGTCATCTTCGGCATCATGGGCATCCCCGTCTCCACGCTGCTGTTGCTCCCCAACGCCATACTGGCCGACGTCGCGGAATACGATGCGATACTCTCCGGCAGCCGCCGGGAGGGGATGTGCTTTTCCGCCCAGGGATTTCTGGAAAAGCTCAATCTGGGCTTCTCGACCATGGTCCTTGCGTTTCTCTTCTCCCAGTTCGGAAAAGACGTAGCCGCGCCCATGGGAGTAAAGATTTCCGGACCGACGGCGATGGTTGTGGCGCTTTTGGGCATCATCTGCTACGCCCTCTACCCGGAGAAGAAGGTCAAGAGCGTGTTGGATAAATACCGAAAGGAGACTCCCATCGTCGAATAATCGGCCCCCGTGTGACGATCTTTCTCACCTCGATCCGGCCCGGAGCACGCCCATTGCCCCGGGCCGTCTTCTTTGGGCAAACGCCGTTCACACCGCGTTGCTCCGCAGGATACTTCCCGCTCCAAGTCCGGAGCGCCCCCATGTATCTCTTTACTCGAAATTCATTTGACATCACCCCCGCAATGCGGGTATTACTAACACTATCACAGACACAACGGGGTACGTAAGATATACCGGGTCCGCCCCCTTGGAAACCGTCGGATATCACAGGACAGCACGGGCCGGTCGCGTCGTGCATACAATCGGAATATGTGGATACATGTCCCGAACCACCCTTCCGAAAGGGAACGGAAAATATATGAAGGCAAGAACAGTCCTGATAGCGTGTATCTCTCTTCTGCTCATCTTCACGGCGCTGGGAACGCCGGGGGGAATCGCCGAAACAGAGACGAGCGACTCCCCCGTTGAATCATCGGCCGATATCACCCGGGGCGAGATCATCGCTCGGGAAGCGTCCATCTTCATCGGCACGGCGCTGTCTCCCATCCTGGGGCTGGTGACCATGGGGTGGATCGAGTTTATCGCCGCAAAAAAGGGGGGGGTCGCCGTCCCATGGGACGCGTCCCTCTGGTTCGTCATCCCCATGACGGTCCTGTGGCTGCTGATCGTACTGAAAGAGACCGTGGGACAGCTTCTGGTGTTCATCGTAAAAATATTCGACGGCATCGACTTTTTCCTCCACAAGCTCATCGTCTTCGTGGCCCTGGCCTCACGACTCCCCCGGCTGTTAGAAGTCATCCTGGGGCCGGGGGGTGTGGAGGCGCCCCCGGCGGACGCGCTGATCCCCGCCCTCTCCTCGATCGCCACGGCCCTCGCACCCGCGGCCTCAGTCGCCGCGGCGCACGCCGTGCTGTCCGTCGTCCTTGGCTTCATCTGTCTGATGGTCTTTCTCGTCGTCTGGCTCGCCGCCAGCACCGTGGAGACGGCTTGCCTCATCTCGCCGGTGCCCTTGGTTGCCACCATCCTCAGGATCGGGCGATTCCTGGTCATCGGCGGGCTGGCCCTGGCCGTCGTCATCAATCCCTACCTGGGCGCGGCCTACGCCTTCTTCGTCGTGCTGATATCCTACTTCGTCTCCGGCTGGTCGTTCCGCCTGTCGATCTACGGCGCGGTCATCGGGTTCGACACCCTGACGATGAAGAGCAGGCGCACCGATCCGGAGTCGGAAGAGGCGCTGCGGGCGTTTTCCACATCGAGGGTGAAGGGCGTGCCGGGGAAAAGCTACGGGCGTCTGGGCGCGTCGGCCGGGGGACTCACCTTCTCCTACCGACCCTGGCTGGTGCTGGCCCGGCGGGACGTCGTGCTGCCCCAGGATACGTCCGGATGGCGGGTAGCCAAGGGGTCCCTCAATCCGCTGGTGGTCCGCCCCGGGAAAAAGGAGGGCGGTTTCGATGAGATGTTCGATCTGGCGCCCCGTTACAAGAACCATGAAGAGAGTGTAGCGAAAAAGCTGTCCCTGAATCCCGAGGTCCCCGACCTCACCCTGGGCAAAAAAATATCCGGAGCCTTCGGCTGGCTGAAGAGCCAGTTCTCCCGGAGGAAAGCGGTCGAGGACGAATCGTGACCGATCACAACCATGTTTCCTGAGGACGATACATGCACTCCTGTCTTTCAGGCAATTCACAGAGCAAATCGGCGGTCCCCGTCGACGAGGAGCGGCGGTTCGGAGGAACCCTCACCCGCAGGATTTTTCTGACCGGGCTGGGTCTGACGGCCGCCTCCATCCTTCTCCCCCGGTGCGCGTCGGTCCCCGGAATAACTGTTGAGACGCTGGGAAACGATGTCGGCACCCACCTGTTCGTCACCACACTCCCCCACGGACACTATCGCGCGAGGATCGTCACCGCTCAGGATATCGTGGGAGAAACCTTCGCCAAAACCACGGACATCCTTGAGGCGACCGGTGCGGACGTCTGTATCAACGGAAGCTTCTTCGAGGCCGACGGATCGCCCAGCGGGCTGTTGATCATCGACGGAGAGGAGCGTCACCCCCACGTTCAAGACAAGGGCGACGGGATACTCTATACCGATGAGGACGGCGCACTGGACCTCGTCTTCATGGACCAATTCATGCCGATCCGTGATCGGGCGGTGGAGGCGATCCAGATAAACCTGTTGAGCATGGACGGCGTGACCTATTATCGGAAGTGGCGACGGGACGCGAAACAAGTCCCTCGAAACTTCATCGGCATACGCGATCGCGGAATCGTCAACGTGATCTTCAAGGACACCAACCTCATTTTGGGAGACGAATACATGAGGCGGGTGCACAACTGCCGGGTGGTGGGCGCCCTGGACGGCGGCGGGAGCGCGTCGGCGGTTTCCAAATCCGGGATCTCAAGCTACCGGGAGGAGCTGGACGAAAAGCGGGAGGTGCGGGTGCCCACCTTCGTTCTGTTCTACAAAAAAGGCCGCGGCGAGATCATCGAGCTTGTAAACGGGTAAGATAAAGCCGCCACACATCAATTTTGCGCATCTATCTCCATTGAAAGGAAACATCTTTATGTCAGATTACAGGACCCTGCTTACGAATCGACGGTCTATCAGAAACTTCACCGACCGAGAGGTCTCCACGGAACTGGTGAAAGAAATCCTTGACGAGACGATCCTGGCCCCCAGCGCCTCCAACGGACAGCCCTGGAAGTTCATCATCGTCAACGGCAGGGAGACACTGAAGCGCCTCTCCGACGAAGGCAAGCGCAACCTCCTTATCGATATCGAGGCGGATCCGAAGCACCCGGTCTCAATATACGCCGAGCAATTGAAGAACAAGGAATACAATATCTTCTACAATGCGCCGTGTCTCGTCATCATTGCGGGGAAGAGGGGATACGGCACTCTGGCCCTGGACTGCGGACTTGCCGCCTGCTATTTCATGTTCGCCGCCGCCGCCCGGGGACTCGGCACCTGCTGGATCGGCCTGGGCACCCAGCTTCGGGACCCCGAGACGCTGTCGCTTTTGAACCTGCCGGAGGATCACGTCATCGTGGCCCCGATCGTCCTCGGATATCCGGCGGAGATCCCCGAGGCCTGGGGCCGCCGAGACCCGGAGATCCTGGCCGTCGTTGACGGGTAAAGGCGACTTGACGGGGTGGAACCAAACCCGTTCACAGAAAAATCGATACGGTGGTTCGTCACAAAAACCGCCGTTTCACCCCATCGGCGGCGCACCACCATCCACACTCACGGAGGAGATCGATGAAACAGATCATTACGGCCGGCATGACCGCCCCGGATTTTACGTTCAACACCCCCTGGAAGCAAAACATCCGGCTTTCCGATGTGGCGGGCGAGCGGCGGACATACCTGATTTTTCTCCGGTACATGGGCTGCCCCCTGTGCCAGATGAAGATATCCCGTCTGAAAAGTGACTGGGGGCGCTTCAGAGAAGCGGACCTCAACGTGGTGGTGGTGCTCCAGAGCGAGCCGGAGAACATCACCGCCCTGGTATCGGAAGACGAGGTTCCCTTTTATATCGCCTGCGACCCGGACGAGGCGCTCTTCCGTCTCTACGGGGTCGCCACCGGGTCGATCTTTCGCTACGCGACGCCGTCGGTGATCAAAAAGGCGATGCGGGCAAAAAAAATGGGCTTTTCCCACGGAAAAAGCGAGGGAAAGGAAATGCAGCTTCCCGCGGTGTTTCTGTTACATACCGACATGAACGTGGCGTATGCCTATTACGGTAGGAACGTGGGGGACGTGCCGGAAAACGACGATCTTTTGGCGACGGCGTCGGGCGCCTGAGGTCAGGGCCTATCGAGGGAGATCGATTGCGACTATACGGGGAGGTGCGGTTAATGGAGGGCGGGAAAATACCGTTACCTCCCGGGTGAGAAACCGGGCCGCCGCCCTCCCGATCGGGCGCCGTCACGCGATGACGCGCCAGCCGTAGATCCGGGCCACGATCTCGAAGGGGGCGATGAAATCGCCGTAGACCATCGAGGCGTGGTGGGCGATGCCGGTATAGATGATCCTGTTGAGGACTCGTTCCACCGGCTCGGGGAACGTCACCTTCAGGTAGGTTCCCTTGAGCTCCTTTTCCATAGGAATGCCCCGCGCCCTGGCCAGGAACAGGCGGTGTTCGTCCCCGGCGGTATCGATGCGCAGGATCGAGACGTCCCCCTCACGCAGCACGAAGTCCGCTGTCACGCCCCTCCCCCCGGCGAAATAGGTGTCGAGGGACCTCGTACACACGCCGTCCCACAGGGAACAGGGGGCCACACCGCAGTGCCACAGAAGGGCGAAGTTTTCGGCGATATTCACCTGGGAAAAGTCGAACAGAAACGGGGTCTCACCCCCGGCGGCGCTGTGGGCCAGCATGGAGAGCGTCCCCTCCAGATCCCCCTCACAGGCGATGATGCGGCCCTCGGACTGCAGAAGCGACATGGCCGCACACGGGGCGATGCCGAACTCCCGGGCGAACTCGGGCCAGCAGCGAAGGGCCAGGGCGTCGAGTTTATTTGATTCCATGAAGGCGTCGAGTTGTGCCGAGAGAGAGGCGACCCTCTCCAGTTGTTCGTCGGTGATGCCGGAGGTATCGAAGGTGTGTTTCAGTTCCTTTTTTCTCCGATTCTTCTCTGCCGCCTTTACCTCCCGGCCGTAAATATCCGCAAGCTCGAAATGATCCACCAGCGTCCCGATCTCCCGGTAGATGGAGAGGTCCGCCACATCCAGGTTGAAAAAACCGTGGGCCCGATATCCGGCGATGCCCACCCGGGAGCGCCTAAGGGCGGCCACCACCCGCACCGCGTCCACCCAGTTCTCGTCGATGGCGTCGCCGATGGTCACGTGATACCCCCGGTGCCCCGACTTGTAGAGGTTCGAGGCGTTCAGGTTGACCCCGCAGACGGAGTTCAGGCGTATCTTCCCGCCGTCATAGGGAAGCTCGTTAAGCCCCCAGAGGAGAATCGGGACCCCGAACTCCCGGTCAAGCTCCAGGGCCAGGTGTCCCAAATGAAAGGTGCCGCTGATGACGACCAGACCGTTGATCCCGTGCTTCCTGAGCTCCGCCGCCGCCTTCCGGGCGTCCTCCACCTCTATGACGAGATCGGGTATCGCGTATACCTGTGCGTTTTCGATACGTTCGAGATCCGCCTGTATTCTCTCGTATATCCCCCGGGCCGCCGTATAATCGAAAGTGGTTCTCGCCAGGCAGACCACGCCGATGGTAACAGGATACTTCATGTATTCCCCCCGACGACACGGCCGTTCGATGCGGGACGCTCCCCCCTCCGCCGAGGGCGCCGATCCTCCCGGATGTATCCCCAGTCCCGGTCGACGAGGCGATAGGCGCCGCCCATCGCGGCGATCTCCGGACCCATATCCCGATAGATGAGATCGGTATTAGCAAAATGGGTGATGAATCCGGTATCCTCGAATCGCTCCCCGATGACGGAGAGCAGCTCCCCGTACGGATCCGGATAGGCGCGAAAGAGCGACCCGGTCAGGACCACCGCGTCCGGCGCCGTGACGTTGACGACGTCCAAAAGCGCCGACACAAAATAACCGAGGCGACGGCGCAAAGCGCGCGCCAGGTCTTTGCCGCCTTCGGCGAAGGCGTCCCGCAGCGTCTCTATCAGGTCGTCCGGCTCGATATCGGACACCCCTTCCTCTCCCGCCCGCCCCATCGCCTCCCGATAGAGCTGCAGAAATCCCTGGTGGGAAAAGTAGAGATCCAGACATCCCCGGCGTCCGCAGACGCACCTTTTCTCCTCGTCCGACACCCGGATGTGGCCGAACTCCCCGTGCCCGGTGACGATATTCCCGTCATACAAAAGCCCCGAGGCGGCGCCGCTGTGGACCGAGACGAACAGGATGCGCCGATACCGCCCGATCAACTCCTCGTCGTGCAGCAGGTATCCCCCCGTACCGGTCACATTCTGTTCCACGACCGTGTCCACACCGGGGAGGGATGCCTCGATTATTCGGAAGATATCGAGGTTCGAAAGCCGGGGCATGAACGTATATGAGCGAAGCACGCCTGTCGTCTCATCCAGGTCTCCCGGCACCGCCGCACCCGCCGCCCGGATCGTGAGGGACCGGTCCCGGGCATCGTGTGTCACCCGGTCCAGGTGATCCCGAAACAGTTGTGCGAAGGCGTCATTGGTGCTCCCCGAATCGATCCGCGACGTGTGATCAAAGAGCGGTGTTCCGGAAAGACCCACAAGCACCGAGTATATGCCCGACCGGTTGAACGTGACGCCCAGGTAGGTGTGCCCGCCGTCCTCAAGGCGATAAAACGTCGCCCTTCGCCCCTTTTGCTTCTGCTCCCCCCGGGTCGGAACGATCAACCCGTCATCGACAAGCCCGTTGAAGACCGAGATGATCGTATCCATGGAATACCCGCTTTCCTCCCTGGCCCTGGCCTTGGAGAGGATTTGGTGCTTCCTGAAGAGGTCGATGATGTGGTTCCGCTTGTTTCGCTTTCTCTTGTCGATATTATATCCGTGGGCCATTGAACTCTATCCGTAATGATGACAGCCGCTTCCCCCGCATACCATTAAGATCCAAAATGCGAAGAAGGGAATTATTTCCTTGATAATTTATCGATATCGATATATAGTGTTGCATTCTACGGGGATTTATGTCTCCTGTCAACGAAAACTTACGACACGTAACAAAATACTTATTCTCCCCCGAAAGGAGGCCGCCATGCAGTATTTTTTGGACAGCGCCAAGCTGGATGAAATAGTCTACGCTTTCGAAAACTGGGGCATAGACGGCGTGACCACCAATCCGAGGCACGTGCTGCTCTCGGGGAAGCCGTTCAATACCGTCATCGGCGAGCTTGCCTCGGAATTCAAGAACGTCGAGTTTCCGATCTCCATCGAGATCAATCCGCACCTGGAAAAAGCCGCCGAGATGATCGACGAGGCGAAAACATACGCCGACATCTCCGAGAACTTCGTCATCAAGATCCCTTGCACCGAAGAGGGATTGATCGCCGCGAAAAATCTCAGCGAAGAGGGCGTCAGAACAAACGTCACATTGGTCTTCTCTCCCTCCCAGGCCATCCAGGCGGCCCGTGTGGGGGCGTACTTCGTCTCCCCCTTCGTGGGGTGGAAGGAATCCAGCGGCGAAGACTGCTCCGACTTCATCTCGTCGGTCGTGGAAATCTACGAAACATACGATTTCGAAGCCCGGATCATCGTTGCGGCCCTCAGAAGCGGCAAGCAGATTGTCGACGCCGCCCTGGCAGGCGCCGATATCGTCACCGCCGGATTCGATGTCTACAGGGAGAGTTTCTCCCACCCGTTCACGGACTTCGGCCTGAAACGATTTCAGGACGCCTGGGACCAGACGAAAATCGATTGACGCCGATCGGAAAACGACGTCCGGCGCAAAGGACGATGTGAAGCAGCGCTACCTTTTTATAGTTTATAGTATATACACACACAGCAGTAAGGCAAGACTCATGATACATTTTCTCGTACACGGCGAAAAGGACAACGTGGCCGTGGCGGTCGTGAATGTTTTAAAAGGGGATACCGGCCGCGTCATGAATATGGCGACCGGAAAAAAGTTCGATATCTCGACCCTCTCGGACATCCCCCTGGGCCACAAGGTCGCCCTGAATGACTTCACAACCGACGACACCGTCATCAAATATGATCACGACATCGGCCGGGCGGTTTCACCCATCAAGAAGGGCGAGCATGTGCACGTGCACAACGTGAAAACGAAATACTGGTAATCCATAACGAAAGAATCGTGTTATGAAACCATTTACATTCATGGGATACAAGCGGGAAAACGGCCGGGTGGGCGTCAGGAACCACGTGCTCATTCTGCCGCTGGACGATATCTCCAACGCCGCCGCCGAGGCGGTGGGAAACAATGTTAAAGGCACCTTGGCAATTCCCCACGCCTACGGACGGCTTCAGTTCGGCGAGGATCTGGATCTCTTTTTTCGCACCCTCATCGGCACCGGCCAAAACCCGAACGTGGCCGCGGTGGTGGTCATCGGCATCGAGGACGGCTGGACGAAACGGGTGGTGGACGGCATCGCCGAGACAAAAAAACCCGTCTGCGGCTTTTCTATCGAGCGCTTCGGTGATCTCTCAACCATCGAGCGGGCATCCCGCAGGGCCGTGGAATACGTCCAGTACACAACAGAGCTTTTGCGCACCGAATGCGACGCCTCTGACCTCTACGTCTCGGTCAAGTGCGGTGAGTCGGACACCACCTCGGGGCTCGCCTCCAATCCCACCGTTGGGGACGCCGTGACGAAGCTGGTGGAGGCGGGGGCCACCGTCTCCTTCGGCGAAACGTCCGAAATCACCGGCGCCGAGCTGGAGGTGAAGGAGCGGGCCGCCACAAAGGAGGTGGGAGAGGAGTTTTATCGGGTGTGGAGCGAATACAACGACTTCATCACCGCCACGAAGACCGACGACCTCTCGGATTCCCAGCCCACCAAGGGAAACATCGCCGGGGGCCTTACCACCATCGAAGAGAAGGCCTTCGGGAACATCCAGAAGATCGGGAAAACCGTAAAATACGTGGGCGTGCTGAAACCCGCCGAAGCGCCCACAGGTCCGGGACTCTGGTTTATGAATACATCCTCCGCCGCGGCGGAGGCAGTGACCCTCTGGATGGCGTCGGGCGCGGTGATTCACCTGTTCCCCACCGGACAGGGAAACGTCATCGGCAATCCGGTGCTGCCGGTCATCAAGCTCTCGGCCAACCCCATCACCTGTGAGACCATGAGCGAGCACATCGACCTCAACGTCAGCGACATCCTCCAGGGGAAGCTGTCCCTGGGCGATGCGGGTGATCGGCTCCTGGACGTCGTCAGGCGCACCGCCAACGGCCGACACACCGCTGCCGAGGCCCTGGGACACCGGGAATTCGTCATCACCAAACTCTACCGTAGCGCATGAGACACCCCCGTCCCGTCTCTTCCCCGATAACGGCCGAAGCGAGATCCCCCCGCCTCGGCCGTTTCGGGCCGCCTCCCGCCCGGCACCGATCAAAAAGAAACGCCTTGCAATAAAACCGATCCCGCCGGTATAATATAACATCGGTCGTTTCGCATACGAAGGCCATCGGGAATTCATGAACGGCCCATTCTTCACCACGTCATTCCCGCCCTCAACAAACCCGACCGAACGATATCCCGCATCCTGCTTTTTTATGCGCGGACGATACGTGTCATTTTTTTTAGGGGAGCTGCTACAATGAAATTCATTACATTATTTTTTGGTTCATGCGCGTTTCGAAGAGCGGTTACGGTGCTCTGTGTCTCGGCGATAGCGCTCATGATGTCTACAGGGCCCGCTTTTGCCCAGCCGGTTCGGGTCATTTTCCTCCATCACTCCTGCGGACACAACCTGATCGAGGAGGGGAGCGTACGCCAGGGACTCACCGCCAAGGGGTATGAATTTTACGATCACGGCTACAACGGCGACGGCCTGCGCCTGGCGGACGGCACCTGGACCGGCTCCAATTTCGACATCCCGGGGGACAACACCGACCCCGACGGACTGGCCGAGCTGTTCGGTCAACCGTTAAACTCGCCGCCGACCAACGCCTTCAGTCACCTGATGGAATACGACGTCATCGCCGTAAAATCCTGCTTTCCTCTCAGCAACATCGGCGACGACGCCCGTCTCGAGGAATTGAAGGGATACTACCGGACCATTCGGAATCGAATGGCACAATACCCGGACAAAACCTTCATCATCGTCACCCAGCCGCCCCAGGTTCCCGGCTCCACGGACGCCTCCGAGGCCGCCCGGGCCAGGAAACTGGCGGATTGGCTTGCGTCCGACGAATTTCTGTCCGGCTATGACAATATCTTCGTGTTTGATTTCTTCGACCTGCTTGCGGGATCGGACAACATGCTCAAGTCCGAGTACCGATTTGATAACTACGACGCCCACCCCAACGCCATGGCGAACCGGAGCATCGGGCCTCTGTTCGTGGCGTTCATCAGTGATGTCATCACCTCCCGAGGCATCACCGGATCGACCCACTCCCCCATACCCACAGATACCGGCTCATCTATGGGCATGGGTGCAGAAACGGGGGCCGATATGGGGATGGGTGCGGACTCCGGAATCGACACGGGTATGGGCGCGGAAACCGCATCCGCACCCACTCCCGGGCCGTCATCGGCCCCGGTCACGGGACTCATCGACGGCTTCGAAACGCCCGCGGGCATCTGGGAGATATACGGCGCCGAGGGAGGCTCCAGCGCCACGTACGCGCCCGACAGATCGGTCTTCCACGAAGGATCGGCCAGCCTCAAGATCATCTACAGCCTGGCGCCCGGCGGGAATCTCACCGTGGCCCCCTATTATGAAACGCCCCAGAACTGGAGCGGCTCCGGCGTCTCCTTCTGGGCGAAGAGCAACGCCCCCGGTATTCCGATCATCTTCGGCGTATCGTCCGGCAATTCGGGAAGTCAGGTGCCCTTTGAGGTCACCCTTACCGTTACCGACACGTGGACCCGGTATGACCTGTCGTGGTCGGAGTTCATTCGAGCCCCTTGGTACGGCGAAACAGGGTCTACTGAGGTGAATTCCTCCCTGATCATCGGCTACGGCTTCACCGTGGACGCGGGAGGCGGAACAACCGACGCGATCCTGTGGGTGGATGAGCTGAGTGTATTGCCGTAATATAACACTATTCGCCGCCTCCCCGTGGAGGCGGCGAATACCGTAACAACCGACACCATACCACGCCGTGTGAAGCCATGCATATTCGACGACTCATTAGATATGTTGTTTTTGTTCTCCCGCTCATCGGCATACTCACAACGACGTCGGCATGCAGAAATCCCGACACCGATGCCCTCCGTCCAACCAAGCCCACCGCCGAAGCGGGGGTGCTCGATCTGACCGAGTGGAACCCGTCGTCCGACGACCCCATATCTCTTACTGGAGACTGGGAGTTTTACTGGGACAGACTCCTCTCCCCGGCAGATTTCGCCGCCGATCCGCCCCCCACCCCCGACGCATTCGTCCCGGTACCGGGCGTCTGGAAGAACCTCTCCCTACACGGGGAGCCCCTTCCCGAGCGGGGATACGCCACCTACCGCCTGATCGTTCTCCTCCCCAAGGGTGATACAAGACACCTCGCCCTGAGGCTCGCGGAAATGGCCAACAAGCACACCCTATACGTCAACGGCGAGTTGATAGTCGGCTCCCCGGAGAGCGGCCGAGACGCGGAAAGCGCCGTCCCGGACAACTACCCGGACGTCGTTCCCATCGGAAATCCCGGAGAGCGACTCGAGATCGTCATGATGATCTCGAACTATCACATCAGGAAGGGGGGCATCTGGCATCCCATATTTCTCGGGAATGCGGAAAACATCAGTAACATCAGGATACGCTCCTTGCTGATGAATATGTTCCTGTTCGGGAGCATCCTTATCATGGGCCTGTATCATCTCGGTCTCTATCATGTCTTTCGAAGGGATCAGTCTCCCCTCTTTTTCGGCCTGGTGTGCTTTGTGATGGCGTGCCGCATTCTGGTAACCGGCGAATACCCTCTGGTCTTATTAATCCCGACAATCAGCTGGCGGGCCGTTATCCTGCTGGAATATGTAACTTTTTACCTGATCATGTCGTTTATGTCATTGTTCCTCTATTCCCTGTACCCAAAGGAGTTCAGAAAATTCTTTCCGCAGTTCTTCACCTCCCTTGCAATAATCTCACTTCTTGTGGTATTCATCACGCCTATCTACATCTCCAGCCACCTGATTCTTCCCATGCAGATACTCGTACTGGCGGCATCGGTCTATGTCATTGTAATGGTGCTGGTGGCATTCATCAGAGAACGCCGGGGGGCGGGAATTATGCTCTCTGGCTTTGTGGTCCTCATTGCAGCATTCATAAACGATGTCCTGTATAACCACGACGTGATTCACACCGGGTACCTGATCGGCTACGGGCTGCTTTTATTCTTCTTTTTCCAGGCGTATCTTTTAAACGTGCGGCTTTCACGGGCGTTTCAGGACGTGGAAATTCTCTCTGAAAACCTCACCCGGGCGGAAAAGAAATATCGCGCCCTGGCCGAAACCGCAAAGGACGTGATTCTCACCCACGACAAGGATTACCGGATTACCTATATAAATCCCGCCGGCATCGAGATAACCGGGTATTCCGAAGAAGAGCTTATTAATACGTCCATACTCGATTTTTTACCCCTCGACCAGGCGAAACAAATCATTGAGAGCCGCCCGTTCTGGATATCCGACTACGAGGAAACCACAACTCTTCAAGTGGAATATATCAACAGGAATGGGCGTCGTTTCCATATGGATGTCAGCGACACCGTCATCCTCGAAAACAACCGGCCGGCCGGCTTTCTGGTGATCGCCAGGGACATCACCGAACGGAAGGAAATCGAAAAACAGCTCGAACAATACAGAAATCATCTTGAAGACCTGGTCATGGAACGGACGGAGGAGCTGAGCAAGACCAACATCGAGCTGCAGCGGGAAATCACAGAGAGGACACAAACAGAGAACGCCCTGAGGATCTCCGAAGAAAAATATAGAAATCTCTTCGAGACGTCCCGGGACGCCATATACATCATGACCAAAGACGGCCGCTACGAGGACATCAACACCGCCGCGGAGGAGATAACCGGCTACTCCCGTCGGGAGCTGCTTGATATGAACGCCGCCGATGTGTATGCCGATCCGACGCTCTCGGATCGATTCAAGCAGATCATGGATGAAACGGGATTCATCAAGGATTTCGACGTCATATACAGGAAAAAGGACGGAACCCTCGTTCACTGCCTGGAGACGTCGACGGCCCGATACGCCCCCGACGGCGCGATGATCGGATATCAGGGCATTATCAAGGACATCAGCGTGATGAAGTTAATGGAACAGGAGCTGAGAACTTCCAAAATACGGGCCGAAGAGGCAAACCGCGCCAAGAGCGAGTTTCTGGCAAACGTCTCCCACGAAATACGCACCCCCATGAACGGCATCCTGGGCTTTACCGAGCTTCTTCTTGAAGAAGACCTGACGGAATCCCAGAAGGAATCCCTCACCATTATTCAGGAAAGCGGGGAGACGCTGCTGCTCTTGATAAACGACATCCTGGACCTCTCGAAAATCGAATCAGGAAAAATGGAACTGTTCCCTGAAGAGTTCGATCCCTTCGAATTCCTGGAACAGGTCCTTTTTATCATGAGGCCCCGGGCCATGAAAAAGGGCGTCGGCCTCTTTCTGACACCCGAAAATCTGACAGTACAGACCATTATCACCGATACCGACAAGCTCCGCCATATTCTCATGAACCTTCTGGGAAACGGTGTGAAATTCACATCGAAGGGATTTGTGGAGGCGACCATCGCCGTGGAGACCGAAAACGGCGGGGCCAGACTCATTATCTCCATCATCGACACCGGTATCGGCATCCCCAGGGAGGATCAGGACCGTATATTTGAACCTTTCACCCAAATCGACGGCAGCATCACCCGCACCTACGGCGGCACGGGTCTGGGTCTGACCATAACGCAAACCCTCTTGGACCTTCTCGGCGGCTCCCTGGATCTGTCGTCCCGAGCCGGTGAGGGGAGCACCTTCACCATCAGCCTTCCGGTTACCCTCCCCGATCCGCCGGCGTTTCGTCCGCCGCTGTTCGGCCGTCGAGAGATATATGGTGCGACTGAACAAACTGCTCCCGAGTACATCATCCCGGCGGTCGGGGATGCACGGGGGAGCATCCTCCTGGTGGAAGACAACGATATCAACCAGCAGCTCATCTCCCGCCTGTTGAGCGATGAGAACTTCAATGTAACCATTGCCCAGAACGGCGCCGTCGCCCTGGAAATTCTCTCGGTGAAAACCTTCGATCTGATTCTGATGGACCTGCAGATGCCGGTGATGGACGGTTACGAAGCGATCCGTCATATCAGGGAAAATCCGATCCTTTCGGACATCCCCATTGTGGCCCTCACCGCCCACGCCATGAAAAAGGACAAAAAGCGCGCCCTCGATGCCGGATGCGTCGGATTTATCACAAAACCGATACGAAAAGACGCCCTCATAGCGGAGATTGCCGCTCATACCGGCATCTCACAGGCACCGTCTTACGGCCAGAAAACGACATATCGGGAGAGCATGAAGGATATCTATCAGGACTTTGTAAAAAGTCTCCCCGAAGAGATGGAACGCCTCACCCAGGCTGTGGCCCACAGTGATTTTCGCGCCGCCGTGCGTATCGGACATGACCTGAAGGGACTTTCGGGAATTTTCGGACAGGATGCCCTCAGCAAGACCGGCAAAAACATTGAATCGGCCGCACGGGACGAAGATCAGGATTCCCTGAAGAACCTCCTGGGGCAGCTTGAAAAGGTAATAGAGGCGATTGTCGCCGAGGAAGAGAATTCTCCCGACCGGGAGGACACCCGGGAAGAGGGCTGATTGATCGTGTGAAACGTCGCCCCTCAGAGGGGGAAAAAGGCCTTTTTTATTCCGTCTATCACAAATTGCACCGCCATTACGCTCAATATCAATCCCATTACCCGCTCAAGGATGCGGATACCCGTTTTCCCCAGAACGCGATGCATCATGTCCGCGCCGACGAATAATGCAAAGGCGACCGTCAGCGTCAGCACGGCGCACACAAGAACCGCACACCGCACTCCCCAACCTTCGGCCCCGGCGGACAGGACCATGACCGTGGTAATGGATGCGGGTCCCGCAAGAATCGGTATGGCCATGGGAACGATGGAGACGTCCTCTTTCGCGGCACCGTCGGCTTCTTCCTCCGGCGTCGAGACGGCCCGGGGGCGATGAAGACTGAGCATGGAAAAACCGATGAAAAAAAGCAGCACCCCCCCGGCGATTTGAAACGCCCCCACGGTAATTCCGAAGAAGAAAAGAATATAATCACCACAGAGGGTAAACACCGAGAGAATCAGCGATGCCGTGGCGCAGGCCTTGAGGGCGGTTATGCGCCGGCGGCGGTGGTCCAGATCGGCGGTGAGGGACAGAAAGACCGTAGCGGCGGACGGCGCACCCACCACGACGAATATCGTCACAAACGCGGTAATAAGAAAGGACACGGTTACGGTTCCAGACATGACGTGTATGACCTGTTAACTCCGACCACGATAGGAGGTATCATCGGAGTCGTACTCCGTGTAGTACCGTCCGAGTGCTTCCAGCATATCCCGAATATCCGCCAGTGCTTCGGTATCGAATCGCTCCATGATACGACGAAGCGCCTTCTCAAGGCCTGCGTGGTGGCGTTGATGATATTCATAGGCGATGCGACCCTCCTTCGTCAGGTTCAGGACCACCTCCTTGTCGTTTCCCGGCTTTTTCGCCGCCGCCACACATCCCTTTTTTTCCAGTTTCTTCACCATCTGGGAAACGGCCCCCTTGGTCACCTCCAGCTCCCTGGCCAGTTCGGTGATATTGATGCCCGGAAGCCTCCCCACGACGTCTATGGTGTTTATTTCTCCCATATGGAAGAGCTTCTCCGTGCCGAAATGCCTGGGGGTTTTTTCCAGCGCTACGTAGCTCTGTGCAACCTGCTCAAAGAGCCTCTCCAAGTGACGGAGAACATCCTTCCTTTCGGGTTTTTTGGCTTCATCCCCGTTGGTTCGATTGATGGTATGTGACGACATGGTGTGTGTTCCTATCCCGTCTTTTTTTTGGCGGGCGAAACGAGGTCCCGCACCGCCGGACCCCTTACCGCCGGTCCGATGACAATATCTCCCTCGGGGGGAATCGGCGTCTGACACGCACGTCCCGTCTTGCCGTTCACCCGCACCGCGCACCGAGTGCACACTCCCCGGTCGCAGCGGCTGTGTGTGTAATACGCCAGGGTTGGATCGATGTTTCGGGCGATGTCGTCCAGAAGATCCATGACACTCATGCCGGGACGGGTGCGCACCTCCCACGTGGAAACCCGACCGTCATCGTCAAGACCCGGCTCCCTTCGGAAGATCCGCACCGTTCTGATATCCTCATTCATCGTGCGTCCACCGTTCAGTTTTGATCGTTATCAAAAAGGCCCATTTTTCTGCCGCATTCGACGGCGTACCCGACGACGTCCATGCCGTCGCCGATCAAGGGGTCGACGCCCGACAGATCGGGCGATATCGATCCCTGGAGAAGCTGACCTCCCTCCATGCGAAACGTGATTCTCTGGAGGAATTGTTCATGATCCACGTTCGGATAATCGAGCCTGATGTGCGTCCCCCGGCTTTCCTCCCGAAATAGGGCCGCCCGGCTCCCCGCCTCCAGGCACAGGGCCAGGTTCTCGATCGACAACGCCTCCAGCCATTCCGGATTATAGGCCCTGCCTTTTGTTTTCACCGAAACGGCGGGAACGGCCTGTGTTCGGATATCGGCGACCCGGTCGGTGCAAGCCGCAAGACCGGCCCCGTCCCGCAGGGGACCGAATCCCCTGTCCGCCGCCTCTTCCAGGCTGCTCCTGACGGCCCGAACATCCTCCCCCCTCTCCCTCTCCAGCGGCGAGACGAGACGGTCGAGACATTTGGACAGAGACTCCCCGTCCGGTTCAACCCGTGCGCCCCGCTCCATGCCCCGGGCCGCCTCCCGCCCCGCCGATGCGCCGGTGGTGAGCATCTCCACCAGCGCCCGATGGGTGCGATGGGCGCCGAAACAGCCCACGGCCGCCTCGCCGGCGGCAAAAAGTCCCGGAAGGTCGGTCCTCCCGTCTTCGTCGACAACGACACCGCCGTTGGAATACTCACAGGACGACCCCACCTCCCAGGAGCCGCAGGACAGAGCCGTTTCGATCAGATCGGTACAATCCTCCCCCTGATATGTCCAGCGGTCTCGATACCATACCCGCATCAGGCCGTCCAGGGTGCCAAAACCCTCGGCCAGCCGATCCCGATCCAGCCCGGCAAAGGAATAACGCACGCCGTTTCCCTCCGTGCCTCTCCCCTCGTGAATTTCCTTGTACCAGTAGTATGTATTGAGGAGCTTGAACCAGCCGGTTTCGGACGCCATGGCCCGCGCCTCGGGGGGTATCTTTTCGAGTATGTCTTCGCCTTTGCCGTTCACGACTTTCGGCTGCGGGAATCCGGGTATCCGTCGGGCCAACACCGTGGCGAGTCCGGGGAAGATCAATCCCCGGTGTATCCGGGGGGAGGTCGCCACGCCGGGCAGAAACAACATAAACTCCATATCGGAAACCCGCGCCCCGGCTCTGAGGGCCATGGCCGGACCGTCTCCGGTCATATCGCTGACCGTACAGCGAAACGAATAGGGCTGAAACCCGCCGGTGCACAGGATCACCGATCGGGCGGAAATCGAGATCAGATCACCCGTATATATATCTACCCCCACCGCCCCGATGCATCGTCCCCCACCGACCAGAAGATCGGTGACGGCCACATCCTCCAGCACGTCGATCCCCGAACACTCGGAAAGCCCCCGCTCCAAAGCCTTTCCGATCGCCTTCCCGGAGGTGAAAAAATTCGCCGAGGGATGAAAATGAAAGTAGTGTCCCGCATCACTCCCCCAGCGCACCAGCTCCAGCACCCGGGCCGGTCCTTCTTCCACGTAGCGCTGTACGATGCGTCTGTCCGAAAGGTAAAAGCCGTCCCGAATGATCTGGTCGTACCAGACCTCCCGGGTGAACGAGGGATCGCCGTCGTACCCGGCATCGATCGCCCCGGGGCCGTCCAGGGAGATCCCCGCCGCGGCCAGGATCGCGTTGCCGGAGGCGCCGACCTTTCCCTTGCCGACCAGAGTCACCCTGTCTTGCGTTTGTGCATGGCGGCGGGCGGAAACTGCGGCGGACACGGCGGCGCCGGACCCGCCCACCACCAGGATGTCCGTCTCAAGGGCTCGATCTATTCCTTTCATGACGAATCCCCGTCGTGATGAGAAATCAGAACAACCTGAACATCATCTTCGGCCTCCCTGATCATACGGGCATCGGGACGGAATGTCAAAGCAAAGTTGTCCTGCGGGATGAATGACCTTTACATCTTCCGTAAACGTGTGGTATGAAAAAGCGACATCGTGTTTTCCCTGAAAGCCTACAAAGGAGCGGCCGATGAAAATTGTTCCGTTGAAAGACGTGAAGCGGACGGACGTGGACATGGAGGGGGCCGGCGGGGTCACAAAACAGCTCCCCATCGGCGGCGGTGACGGCTCTCCGTCCTTTTCGTTTCGGGTGTTCACCGTGAAGCCCGGGGGCCACACCCCCTATCACGATCATCCCTTCGAGCATCTCAATTACATCATCTCGGGCGCCGGCGCCGTGGTGGATGAGGCAGGGAAAGAAACACCGGTGACCGGGGGGGATTTCGGCCTGGTGACGCCCGGGGAAAAGCACCAATATAAAAATACGTCCGATACCGAGGACCTGGTGTTTCTGTGCGCGGTACCGAAGGAATACGAATAACCGGACACCTCATCGACCGATAGGTCATACCATTCGCCATATAAAACGCCCCGGAATCGGGGCGTTTTTTTATTCGTGTCGTGGACTCCTACATCGAGATGATCAGAAGCACCCCCGCCACGATGGCCATGACCGCCAGCACCGCCCCCATGCCGGGAAAACCGACGCCGAGAAGCGGCAGGAGCGAGCCCAGAATCAGCCACAGGGCCAACAGCAGCCTGCCGATGTTTTCAGATGGTTTTCGCCCCCGAAACCCGATGAGAATCAGGATACCGGCGATAATCGCCAGCACCGCCAGAATCACACTGACGACGGAGGAGCCGACGCCCAACAGCGAAAACGCCGCCGCTACGATCAGCCAGACGGCCAGAAGCAGCATCCCCGCCTTTTCTGGCTTTCGGGTGCTCCCGAGCCGCACCAGGATCACCACACCCACCACGATCGCCAGAATATCGACGAGAATGTGAAACACCGATCCCACGGCGGCCAGGGACAGGATGCCCACAGCGATCAGCCAAATGCCCAAAAGCAACAGCTCCGTGTCTTTTGTAAATCTCATGGAATACTCCTTTGAAGAAAGATGACGTGAATACGTTTCAAATTACAGATTGTGCCGATAGTATACCCGACATACCGCCGCAATGCCAGGCTACGTTTCAATTTGCTTGATCGTTTCCTGATCGGGAGACGGCGATTCCGAGGTCATTAGAAGAATTCCGGATACAATGTAAAAAACATATACAAACATACTAATAGTATTGAAATTTATCTCGGGAAAAAACAGGTTTATACCTGCGCGCAGGAAAGAATAAAAAAAACACACAGCGAGCAAAATTCTGCCGACTCTCTCGGTCATTTTCCGCTCATGGAAATTGTTCAAGAGCAACACACCAGCAACAGGGCCTAGAATCTTCGAAGTATAATATGTGATTTTTCCAGCAGTATAATTATCAAATATCAAAGAGTTAAAAAGACCATTTATCAACCACAGTGACAGAAACAGCATCGCCACCTTTTCCGCACCGCTCACCTTCCACATGCGAGCGAGTATGAAAACACCTATTATAAATTGCCCGGTGTTTCCTAATGGAATACTCATTATAACAAAAAAATATTTTACAAGCTCGCGAAACGTGGTGAGATCGGGGAAGGTTAAATAAATAGCTAACAAAAAACCTTGTATACCATAAAGAGCCAACCAAAGACCAAAGATCAGTAATCCTGCATCTTTTGTACGTTGCATGTTTTTTTACTCCTGAGAAGTAATCAGCATATCCATTTTCCCACTTATAAAATAGAAAATTAAGTATAGATAATATGGCAATATAAATCAATGGGGTTTTAATGTTTTTGTATTTCAGAACTATTTTTTTGCATCCTTTTTTCAGAAACGCAGTGTGTACAATCAAGCCTCTGGAAAGTATCCTAAAAATGATTCAGGCGTACCCGGTCGATGTACGCCCTCGCTCACGCCAAATTGTGCACAGTACCCTTCCCCTGTAGACCGTTCGTCTATTTTCCCCCTATTTTCGCTTCTCCTTTTCTTTTAGCCGCTCGACAACCGCCTTCGAGTTCAACTCCCGGAGGGCGTCGGCGGCGATCCACCGGGCGGCGGATGAATCCCGCTCACGAAGGGTATTCGCCGTCTCCACCGCCCGATCCCTCAGGGAGAGGTTTCGCTTCCCGATCTGCCGTAAAGCCCAGTTGATCCCCTTCTTGACCATGTTTCTTTCATCACTCGCCTCTCTCACGATATCCTCGAAGAAGGGAGAGAAGGCGTCGTCCGGGGCCTTCTTGTCGCTGACGGCCAATCTCGCCATCAGCACGAACCCGGCCCGCTTGACGAATTCTTCTGCCCTTTCGCTCCACTGTCGGGCGAGGGAATAGACGTGTTCCCTCAGGGGCGGCTTTTCGAAGAGGTTCATGCAGGTCTGGTCGCACACCTCCCAATCGTAAAAATCCGACGCCCACGACTCCATCAACTCCCCGGTGGTTTGCTTCGGATCGGCCACGAGGGACGCCAGGATCATCGTCTCCCTCAAGCCCCGCTTCCACAGGGCCAGGGCCAGCTCGTGGTCCGTGCCGATCTCCTTCCCTAACGCCCTCAAGCCGGGGACCTTCACCCCCAGGGCCCGGGCCGGATCGATGCCCACCCGGGACATGCCGGCGGCGGACTTCCCGTCCGCCATCTTTAAAAGGCGCGCCACGATTTCCTCCACCCGGGAGGACACATGGTCGGAACTATGTGATTTTTTCATGATATGTACGTCCGGTTTTCAAAAAACGGCATATGACGGATGTATCCTGGACCGATTACATCTGAAAAACTATTCAAAGCACAAAATGACTTCCATACAATGTGCGGATTATTCGCATGTGAGTGTACGACATGGAGGGTATCTGTATCGTGGGAGTGTGTTTGCGTGCATTCCGCAGGCAGGATCGGGAAGAAACAGGGCGAGGAGGCTGTCATGGAGTCGACGAATACCTTATCGCCCTTTTTAATACACTGGGATATCTCCGCGTTTCGTCACGGAGACTACCAGCTTGCCGACCAATCCCCCGAACCGGACATGGAGTAGATCGTGACGTAATAGCTTTGATATCCGGCGAGGCTCAATACGGTGCCGATATCGAGATCCCACCAATCCACAACCGGATTGCCGTACGCGTCGGTCACGTACACCCAGAAATCCGCCTCCCCCGCCGGGTATTCGAAGGTAATGGTCAGCGTCGGTTCATCGGATTCCACCAGGAACTGGGTGGAGTCGCCGGGGCCGTTGAGGTATCCGGACTCGGAGGTGCCCTTCATCTCGGTGATCACGCCGGCAACGAAGATTATAATAATCGCCGCGGCCGCCAGGGCAAGGCACGAACAGCAGGCGATGATCAGCGGCTTGTTCTTCTTTTTCTTTTCGGCGCCGTCCAGGGCGACTTCCGCCGGGGTGTGATATTCTTCCGTCGCCGCTTCCGTGTGAGACGGCCCTTCCTCTGAGGCGGATCGGGGCTTCTTCGACGTTTTTTCCTTCATGGGCAGGGGGGGTTCGGCGGCGTCTTCCGTTTTCTTCGGCGCCTCCTTAGGCTGTGCGGGCGGGACAACTTTTGTCTGCTTCGGGGCGGTTTCCTGTGCGCCTTGTGGTTCGTGTGTTTCACCGAACACCACGTCCGTCGCCTCGGCCTCATCAGGCGCCGGGGCGATGTCGTCCAGGGGGGAGGAGATAACGGTTTTTTCCTTCTCGGTATCGCCGTTTCCGTTTTTTCGGTCTGTCATGTGACATCTCCGCAGTTATTCGTTTACGCATGCGCCGCACCCTCTCATGCGGCATCCCGCCCCCTCGGAATCGGCCGTGCATCCGGGGAATGTAAAAGGCGCTGTATAACGGTGTCCCGCCGATTCCGTGTGCGCCGCCCGATCCCTCGGGGACACGTATCCCGCGATCCTACGGCGCCCCGTTTCGAATCGTCAGCATGGTGCGATCCGTGAGGTTTCCCCGAACCTTCTGAAACTCCTCCAAAAGATCGTCCACCGTGAGTTTCATTTTCTCCGGCCCCTTCACGTCCAGGATGATGTTCCCCCGGTGCATCATGATAAGCCGGGTGCCGATGGCGATTGCCTGCTGCATGTTGTGGGTCACCATCATGGTGGTCAGGCCCAGCTCCTCGACAATGGTTTTGGTCAGATCGATCACCTGCAGGGCGGTCTTGGGGTCCAGGGCGGCGGTGTGCTCGTCCAACAGCAGCACCTTGGGGGAGTTGAGGGTCGCCATCAGGAGCGTCAGGGACTGCCGCTGCCCGCCGGAAAGAAGCCCCACCTTGTCCTTCAGCCGATGCTCCAGCCCCAGATCCAGCACGCTCAGCTTTTCCCGGAAAAGCCGGCGGAGCTTCCTGTTAACGCCGAACCGAAGCCCCCGGCGGGTGCCCCTGGCCTTTGCTATGGAGAAATTCTCCTCGATGGTCATGGAGGCGCAGGTGCCCATCATCGGGTCCTGGAAAACCCGACCGATGAACCCCGCCCGCTGGTATTCCTTGAGGTTCGTGACGTTCTGGCCGTCGATGATGACCTTCCCCCGGTCCGGGGGATACAGGCCGCTGACGAGATTGAGCAGCGTGGACTTGCCCGCACCGTTGGAACCGATAATGGTGATAAAGTCCCCGGTCTTGATATCGACGCTCACCCTGTCCACGCCCAGGTTTTCGTTGATGCCGCCCGGATTGAATACCTTCCTCAAGTTTCTGAGCTTAATCATTCTCCGTCCCCCCCGTTCCTGACGATGCCCACCTTCACCTTGTCCCGCACCACCGGCACCGTCAAGGCGATGACCACCAGCACCGCGGTAATGAGCTTCAGGTCGCTGGGGGTGATCTGGAGCTTTCCGATGCGAAGCGACAGAGCGACCGCGATGGCGAATCGGTAGATCACCGACCCGATGATAACCCCCAGCGTCGCCCGGAACACCGTCATCTCGCCGATGACCGCCTCGCCCACAATGACCGAGGCGAGCCCCGCAACAATCATGCCCACCCCCATATTCACGTCGGCGCTTCCCTGGTACTGGGCCATCAGCGCGCCGCAGAGAGCAACCAATCCGTTGGAGAGGGCCACCCCCAGCATGATTGTGGAGTGGGTGTTGACGCCCTGGGAGCGGATCATATTCTCGTTGTCCCCGGTGGCCCTGAGGGCCAGCCCCATTTCCGTATGCAGAAAAAGGTCCATCAGTATCTTCACCACGATGATCATGATGAGGAAGAGAATCGGATTGACAATCGACGCCGGTATACCGTGGGCCTTGAAAAAGGCGGTCATGCAGTCAAAGGAATCAAAGACCGTGGTCTGGTTTATCAGGGCGATGTTCGGCTTTCCCATGATCCTGATGTTGATGGAGTAGAGTGCGATCATCGTGAGGATTGAGGCCAAAAGGTTGAGGATGTTCAGCTTCGTGGAAAGAAACGCGGTGACGAATCCGGCCGCCATGCCCGCCGCCAACGCCACCGGCAGGGTCAGAAAGGGATTGACCCCCTTGATAATCAACACGGCGCTGACGGCGGCCCCCAGGGGAAAGCTCCCATCCACCGTCAGGTCGGGAAATTCCAGCACTCGAAACGTCAGATACACCCCCAGGGCCAGAAGGCCGAACACCAATCCCTGTGCCAGGGCGCCCATTGCCGCGTAGAATGTCAAAGTCACGTTCTTACCTCATTGTGTCTCATCGTCGAATTTGTGAAAACAGCAGGTGGCATACATCCAAACCGTCGAAATGTTGCAGGCGGCAGATACCATTTATATCAGTCTGTATGAAACAGCGAAAATGCATATATTCTCTCTATCGCCTGCAACATGCCGAAAAATTACGGTGGGGAGGGGGAAGCCCCCCGTACCCCACCGTTTGCGTCTCGAAAACACAGCGCCTGCCGATGTCAACGCTCCATATCATATAAGCAGAGAGCGCCCGTATCTTTCACCCGGCTGGTGTCGTGTTATGTCCTCAGAAAAAATCCTTCAGAAGAAAGAAGGCTTTTTTACTCCGCTCCGAGCACTTCGTCGGCCCGTTCGATCACCACGTCCGGAATGGTTATGCCGATGGCTTCCGCGGAATCAAGGCTCACATAGAGAAGCAGATCCTCCAACGTTTCCGTGGGCATCTCGCCCGGATTTTTTCCTTCCAGGATCTCGACGGCCATACGGCCGGTCTGGAGACCCAGGCGATAGTAATCGATGGCGATGGCGGCAACGGCGCCCCGGGGTACGGAATCCACGTCGGCGGCGAACAGGGGAATGCCGTTATCGACGCAGACCTTGGTGATGGATTCAAACGCCGAAACCACCGTATTGTCGGTGGGGATATGGATGGCGTCGACCTTGCCCACCAGGCTCTCCGCGGCGATGAGGACCTCGCTGGAGTTGGAAGCCGTCGCCTCGACGATCTCCAGTCCCAGCCTCTCAGCCGCGTCTTTCGCCTGATTCAGAGAGGTAAGGGAGTTGGCCTCGCCGGCGTTGTAAATAAAGCCGATCTTCTTGGCGTCGGGCACGATCTCCAGAATCAGGTCGAACTGGGTGTCAACGGGAGACAGGTCGGATGTTCCGGTCACGTTCTTGCCGCCGCCTTCCAGGCTGTCCACCAACCCTGCGCTCACCGGATCGGTGATCGCCGAAAAGAGAACCGGAATCTCATCGGTGGCGTTTACCATAACCTGGGCGGACGGGGTGGCGATGGCCAGAATCAGGTCGGGATTCAGACCCACCAGCTTCTCTGCGATGAGAGTGGCGGTGCCGACCTCGGCCTGGGCGAAGTTGACGTCATACGTTACCTTCTCACCCTCGGGATAGCCGTTTTCATTGAGGTAGTCTATGAAGCCCTCACGAACCGCATCCAGCGCCGGATGCTCCACGAACTGATTGATGCCGATAAGGATCTCCGGCTCCTGGGCGGTTGCGATCCCCACAACCATTCCCAGCGCAAGACACAGCGCCATACATAGCACCATAAAACGTTTCATTGCTTATTTCCTCCAAAAGTATAGGCACAGACACGAAAAGATGAATCCTTTTGGGAATTCATGAGAACAGTTTTATATAACTAAAGTCACTTTATTAACACAGTTCACACCACTCGTCAAGAGAAAAGCTTGACTTGCCCACAGGGTTACAGTATCATGAAAAGGAAGGATGTATGCATGATGATGGTTCATGCAGTTTTTTTTAATTTTTTTCGCCGAAGAGGTAGATCTCATTTATCAACATATTGTGTATTATTCTGTGGATAACACAAAATAAGCATATTAGTCAGAAACCATAACCTATTGTTTTTACTATGGAGTCGCTCATGCAACGACGCCTATTCCGTGTATCCAAAAAGACCGCCTTCATTGCCGCCCTTCTGGCCCTTTCTCTTGTGTCCCTCCCGCTGTTCGCGGTGGAAGAGGATTATGAGACGGTCTATGAAAGAGCCACGAAATCATTCAATCGGGGCGACTATGAAAAGGCCGTAGAGGGCTTTACCGAGGTTATTGAAATCATACTTTCCGGCGACGCAGATGTGGGCATCAATATCGCAACGGTCTACTTCAATCGAGGCTTAAGCTACAAAAAGATGCTCGCATGGGAGGAGGCCGCGGATGATTTTTCCATGGTTATCGGCCTGTACCCCAACGACGCCGAGGCGTACTATCACCGCGGTGGATGTTATAAAATATTAGGACTGGAAGAAGAGGCCCTGCGGGACCATAACCGCGCCTGCGAGATTGACGACGAATACTGCACCGAAAAGATGCTCAAGGAAAAACGGGAGCGTAAGGAAGCGGAGATGTGGTGGAAGACTGACGACGATTAGCAGATCACAACTCTCCTTCCGACATAATACCGGACCCCGGAGAAAGGCGACATGAGCGGCATAGGCATTACCCGAGAAGAGGCCCTGAATCTGGTAACCGAGAGGCTGGACAACCAGGCGCTAGTCAAACACTGCCTGGCGACCGAATCCATCATGCGGCGGCTTGCGCCCCGGTTCGGGGCGGACCCGGAGACCTGGGGCATTGCGGGATTGCTTCACGATCTGGACTACGAGGAGACGAAAGACACTCCCGAGCGTCACGGCCTGGTCACCGAGGAGATTTTGACGGAAAGGGGCATCGACCCCGGCGTCATCGACGCCATCAAGAGTCACAACGCCGAGAAGCTGGGCATGGAACGATCACTTCCGTTTCATTATGCCATCACATGCGCCGAGAACATCACCGGACTCGTCGTCGCCACGGCCCTGGTCATGCCGGAGAAAAAGATCTCCCAGGTAAAGCCAAAATCGGTCATCAAGCGCATGAAGGACAAGGCGTTCGCACGATCCGTCGACCGGGACGGCATCCGACTGTGTGAAGAGATCGATATTCCGCTTGCTGAGTTTGTGGAAATTTCCCTGAACGCCATGAACGAGATATCCGGGGAGCTGGGACTGTAAGCGGCCGCTTCCCCGTCACGAGATAAAACGAACCATACAATATATCCCATTCCTGAGAAGGTCAAACAACAAGGTGTCCGAATGCATCGAGAAAATCGATGATACCGTTCTGCGGCTCAGCATACCCCAGCCCCACTACATACCCAGTAACGTCTATCTTTTGGTATGCAAGTCGCCGACGCTCATAGACACAGGCCATCCCGCATCGGTGTCCGGGAACGCCCTGAAACACGCGCTCAACGAGGTGGGGTACAAGCCGACACATATTAAAAACGTCATTTTTACCCACCCGCATATCGATCACATGGGCGGTGTCCGTCACCTCGAAGACCGCGACAGTATGCGCTTTATCGCCCATCAGGGGACGCTGAGCCACCCCACCGATTTCGACGTATCCATCCATGTTGTACGGAACATGCTTATCAGAATGCGAAAAAAATACCCGGCGTCAAGCAGCTTCCCCGACGTGGTGGATTCTGACGTGGATCGATTCATCGAGGAGTATTTCATGCCCGTGGGAGACGTCACCCTGGACAAGACCGTTGTCGACGGTGAGCTTCTTCACATCGACCATTTTACCCTCCAGGTTATTCATGCGCCGGGGCACAACCCGCACCACATCGTCCTGTGGGACCGGGACCGGGACTGGATGTACACCGGCGACGTGGCGCTGGAAACCGGCACGTCCATGATTTTGGGGATGGGAGACAGCATCAACCGATACCAGAAAACCCTGGAGCGTCTCGGGGGCATCGTCGCAGAAAGGAATATTTCCCGTATACTCCCCGGACACGGAGCGGTCTCGAACGATCCCAAAGAACTCATCCAAAACGCCGGAGACCAGGTTGAGACAATCAAACGGGAAATCGTCGCCCGATTGAAAGACACCCCCATGACGATCACCGAGATTCTCGAATCATTCATTCAGGACATGGTGCGCATACCGCATATATACGCCCTCTCCATCCCGATACTGGACACATACCTCAAACAGTTGACCAGGGATAAGCTCATCAGCGGTGTGCGAAAAAACCACCAGCGTTATTTTACGGTTACAGATAATGTCACATAGATTTCTGAAAACCGGTGCGCGGGAGCTTTTGGGGTTCATCTGCGCCGCTTGCATGTGTTTTTTTATCCTCTGGCTTTCACCCTCCCAGGCCCGGGGACAAGCGGATACGCCCCTTCCGGAAACCGTGACCATAACCTCCCTGGGGATGGGACCTCCACAGATCGACGCCGCCCCGGAGGACCACGCCGCGAAGGCTTCCCTCACCGCCGTTGACGACGCCCGAAGGCGCTCGGTCGTCCTCTACCTCATCGAGACCCTCGGCATCGCCGAATACGACCGGTTGGAGAGGGGAGTTGAATCCCTGATCCTCACGAACTACGAGGACTATATCATCGATTCGACGATGCTCACCGAGGATCACATCCACCTCTCTACCGATGTGATCGTGACGGTGCGGGTCACGCTGGATTCGGCCGCCCTGCTCTCATACATGGAGAATATCGCCCGGCTGGCCCCTCCCGTGGAGGAGGCCTCTGGCCCGAGCGAAGACGAGATGAATGCCTTCGCCTCCCGCGCCGAAAAGACGCTTCTCCAGGCGGACGTGGCGACCGACGTGCTCCTGGACCCGATACAGGGGATTGAATCATATGAAAGCGCGATGTCGCTTTTCGAAACCGCCCGGGACGAGGAGGGCGTCTACAGATGCCTCATGGGAATCGGCAGGGCGAAGGCCTCTCTGGGACACCTGGCGGAAGCGGAAGATTTTTTCGTTCGGGCCGGAGATGTCGCCCGATCCCTCGGCAACACCCGGGACGAGGAGGCTTCCCGCCTGGAGCGGGCGTGGCTCAAGCTTCTGACCGGAGACTATACCGGGGCGTGTGATGATATCTCGGCCCTTCTTGAGGACATCCGGGGCGCAGGCTTTGACGACATCGAGGCCCGGGCGCTGGAGATACTGTCGCAGGCCGACTTCGCCCTCGATCGCCGGGAGCGGGCCCTGGATGAAATTGTCCGGGCGATATTTATCTATGAACGCCTGGGCGACAAGAAGAGCCACTACGCGGCCTACGTGTCGTACGGCCTGATGCTGCTTACGGCGGGCGAGATTGACGCCGCCGTCGAAGAGCTGAAGTATGCCAAGATCATGTCCGAACGAATGGAGGACAGCGAGCGCAGGGCCGTGGTGCTGACGGCCCTGGGGAGTGCGTTTTTTTCCCTCGGAGATTATGAGGGCGCTCTTTTGTATCTCGACGAAGCCGTGACCACGGCCGTACACGCCGGCTGGGATTACGGCGCGGCCCGAGGCCTCATCGAACGGGCGAAGATATTCATAACAATCGAGGATATATCCCGGGCCGCATCAGACGCCGCCCGCGCGGAAGAGCTGGCGAAGACCCTGGACGTCCCGTCGCTTTCGGCCGCGTCCCTTTTCGTTCGAGGCCGCATCGCTGAACTCCAAAACGACCGGGCCGGGGCTCTCGATGCCTACCTGGGGGCGGCGGCCGAAGCCTCCGACATTCGTGTGACCGCCGTCCGGGAGCCGTATGCCCCGTTCACCACGAGCGAGATGAAAACCTGCGTGGAGGCGGCCCTCGGCCTCGCCGCCGGGATGGACGATACCAAGAGCGCCACCGAGGCGGTGTCGTATTATCACAGCGCTTTAACCAACCGATATCTCTTCATCGAGACCTCCAACGATTTTTCCCTCCCTCCCCGTGAACCGGTCTCCGTTTCCGAGTGGAAGGCCGTCGTCGGGCGGACCCTGGGAATCGATGCGGTCTGGAAGAGTCCCGCAACCAACGCCTTCTCCAACGAATCGTTGGACACGCTGACCGAGCGGCGGGAGCAGGCGCTGGACGAGTTTTTCAAGAGCGCCGCCGTGATAAAAAAACAGGCCCCGGTCCTCGCGTTGCTCTCCGGCATCGACCACCCGAACTATTTGTACCTGAGGCAGCTTTTGGGACCCGGCTGCGCCCACGTCCAGTACTTCGTCGGCCCCTCCCGCGCCTTCGCCCTGGTCGTCACCACGAATGATTTCGAGATCGTGACGCTCCCCACCGGATCCGCGGACATCATCGAGGCGACGGAAGACCTCCTGGCGGCGATGGAGGAAGAGGAAACGGTATCCCCGATCCCGGCGATCACGCCGGATGAGGCGCCCGAAGGCACGGCCTTCATCGATACGGCGGGAACCGACTCGGACGAGGAGACGGCGCCCGTCTCCGTGCCCGACATCCTCACTTTCGAAGAGGCGGCCCGGCGTGCGTCGGCCCTTGTGATCTCCCCGATCTCCTCATACTGTGCCGATGCGGATACCATCGGCATCAATCCTGGGCCGGATCTCCCCGGGCTCGCCCTGGCGGCGCTGACGGACGGCACCGGTTTTTTGCCAACGAGCGCCGCGGTGTTCCACTGCCCCGCCGCCTTCCGTCGATATTTCACCCCGACCGTCCCTTTCCCCACCCTCACGTACCTCGTACTCCTGGGGAGAGGACGTATCGATATGCACACACACGAGGGGCTGTTTTACGACACCTCCCTCTCCGATTCCCTTGAAAACGGGTTGATGATGCTCCCCGACGAAACAGTGACGGACTCCGACTTCGTGCTGGTTTTCAACGAAAAAGGGGAGAGGCCCGTTGTCATCCACCCCGCCGCTCTGACCCTTTTTTCCTACCCGCCGGGAGACGACCCCGCATCGATGTTCTGCGCCCTTGAGCTTTTTTACGCCACGGGCCCGGAATGCGGAGCCATCATCCTTCCCCAAGCGGACCCCGACACAGCGGACATCTTCTTTCGGGAACTCATTCTGGGTGTCCGGGAATACGGTATGCCGAAGGGATTCGAAAAGGCCCTCGAGTCCGATAACATATCGGGGAGGGCCGCCACAGCACAGTATCTCCTTTTTGGTGACTTTTAAAAGGGACAACGTCCAATGAACAGGATACGAGTAATAATTTTCTCTCCCCTCCTGTGCCTCCTTCTTCTCGTCGCGCCCGCACTCTCCCAGGAGCGGCACGACGCCTCTTTCATGGAGGCGATGGAGCGGGGAGACTTCTTCCTCCTCAACGATCAGTATGACGAGGCCCTCGACAAGTACGAGGAGGCGAGGTCCATGCATCCCCAGGATCCGAGACCGCTGGGCGGCATCGGCACCGTGTACCTGAAACTGGGCGACCGGGACGCCGCGGCGGCGTCCTTCAGGGAGGCGGTGCGCATCGATCCGAATTACTTCGAAGGGTATTTCAACCTGGGTGTGCTGTACCTCGAAAATCGGGACTACCGGGGCGCCGTTGGGGCCCTCAAGCAGGCCACTGAATTGGACAGGACATCCTCCATTACCCGCTTCTACCTGGGACAGGCCTACGAGGGCGCGGGAGACCTGGACGCGGCGCTGAACGAATACTTCACCGCCGTGGACCTCCGGGAAGATTACGCGGAGGTCTATATAAAAATCGGCGATATCTTCAAAAGCCAGGGGATGACCGAGGAGGCCCTCAAGGCGTACGAAACCGCCACCGAAACGGCCAAACGGTCCTCCGAGGGGCTCATGCTGACGGCCAGGCTCTTTTACGATCTGGGAGACCTGAACCGGGCGAAGGAAACCCTGGATACCCTCTTGACCGAAGAGCCGAAGGACTTCGACGCCCTGATCCTGGCGGCGAAAGTCGCGGGTGATCTGGAAACTGTGGACGACGCCCTTTCGTACCTCGACCGGGCTCAGACACTGAGGCCCGTGGACCCGGAGACATACATCCTCCGGGGGGAAATCCTCACCAAAAAAATGGACTACAGCGGCGCCGCCAAGGCCCTCTCCCGGGCGTCGGACCTGGCCGAGAACGATCCGGAGATCCTCAATCTCTTGGGAAACAGCTATCTCTCCCTGGGGGAATATGAATCCGCCATCGAGACGTTCAGCATCCTTTTGTCCGCGGACCCGCAGAATCCCGGGGCCTACTACGGCCTCGGTGCGGCCTATTTCAGGAGCGGCGACAACACCGTGTCCGAAGAGCTCCTCAGACAAGCCGTGGCCCTCGATCCCTCCATGAGCCTGGCCTACGACGAGCTGGGCTCGGTCCTCCGGGCCCAGGACCGCCCCCGGGAGGCGATGGCGGCCTACCTGAAGGCGGTGGAGACGGATCCTGATTTCGTCGAGGGATACAACCACATCGGCGAGGTGGCCGTGGCCCTGGGAGACATCGAGCGGGCCATCGATGTATACGAGCGGGCGCTGTCGATAAATCCGGATTTCTATCCCGCCTACCTCAACATCGCCGAATCCTATGCCTCGTTCGGCAGGCTGGAAGAGGCCGTCGCCACCCTCGAGGAGGTCCTCAATCTCAAGCCGGATTACACCGAGGCCTACGTGACTCTGGCGGGGGTCTATTTATTGATGGACGACCCGAAGCGGGCGCTAAAGACGGTGGAGAAAGCCCTGAAACAGGAGCCCGATTACGCCCCCGCCTATTACGCCAAGGCGAAGATATATCTCTTCCAGGGCAACGGGGAGCTGGCCGCGGCAAGCTACGAAAAGGCGATAGAGGCCGATGCCGACTATATCGATGCGTATCTGTCCCTCGGGGCCCTCTATTCCTTCGTCGGCGAGACGGACCGGGCCCTGGAGACATACCGCAGGACCGTGGAGAAGGACTCCAAGAACGCGATCGCATATTACCGCATGGCGGAGATACTGCTCAATCGGGAGCAGCCGGTGGAGGCGGCGGGGTTGTTGGAAATCGCCATCGACCTCAATCCCCGATATATGGACGCCCTGATTCTGATGGGGGATATCTACCTGGACAATCGGGAGCTGGAGGAGGCGATGGCGTACTACGAGCGGGCGCGCGAGACCGATCCGACGAACTCCCGGCCCTACAAGGGCATCGGCAAGGTTTACTACTACGAAAACCGCTTCGAGGACTCCATCTGGGCCTACGAAAAGTCCCTGACCCTCGAGCCGGACCAGTTCATGGTCTACTACAGCCTGGGGCAGGTCTACTATCAATTGGGGGATCGGAGAAAGGCCATCGATTACTATGAGCGATCGGCCTCCCTCTCCCCTGAAAATCACCTGGCGTACTACCAGATGGGCATCCTCAAGATGGACGAGGGACGCACCCTCGATGCCATAGAGGATTTCAAGCGGGCGATCGCATCATACCCGGAGTACGTCGACGGCCTGTTCGTGCTGGGGCTTGCCTACAACCAGCTCGGCGAATATGAAAACGCCATCGACGCGTTGAGCACCGCCCTGGACTTCGATCCGGACAACGTGGACGTCCTGATGCTCCTGGGGCGCTCGTATTTCGACTACGGCCTGTTCGACCGGGCCATACCGGTCTTTAACGATATCCTCGCCATCGAGCCGGAAAACGTCAAGGCGATGCTCTATCTGGGAGAGTGCTACTCCACCACGGAGCAGTACAAGCTGGCGGTGGATATCCTCTGGAAGGCCCTGGAGCTGGAGCCGGACGAGGCGGACCTCTACTTCATCCTGGGAACGAATTACACCAAGATGGGCTCCTACGACGAGGCGATCACCGCGTTCAACAACGTGGTGCGCATCGAGCCGGACAACTACCGCGCCCATTACAACCTGGGGGTGATCTTCGCCGTCAGGGGATGGTCCGAGGAGGCGATGCTGTCCCTCAAGCGGGCGCTCTCCATCCAGCCCGATTACACGGCGGCCCTGGAAAAGCTGATGGAGTTCAACACGAACCTGATGGCAAGCTACCCGGAGGACATCACCCCCTACCTGGACCTGGGGGAAGGCCTGCGGCTTGCCGGGAATTACTCGGAGGCGATCCCGTATCTCGAGTACGTCCTGGAGGCGGACCCGGATAACAGCGCCGCCCGCTACTCCCTGGGCATCGCCTACGCCGGCCTGAGTCAATACGAGCGGGCGACGGAATACCTCACCGACCTCTTGAGCGACAACGTCGGCGATTACGAAGCGACGCTCGCCCTGGCCGAGACCTACGCTGCCGCGGGCGACGATGTAAAGGCGGAGAGCACCTACCTGAAACTCATCACGCTTCGGCCCGATGATGTGGAACCCTACGTCACCGTCGCGGAGTACTTCATGGACAAGGCAGAGGTGAACACCGCCCTCAGATACTACGAGAAGGCCCTGGATCAGAACCCCTCGGATTACGAGCTGTTCGCAAAGATCGCCATGGTGTATGCCGGGGAGAACAAGCGGCTCGACCGGGCGCTGGAGCTGACCGACCGCTCTCTGGTTCTCAAGGCGGACAACGCCCCGGCCCTGAAGGCGAAGGGATTCATCTATTACCTGATGAACGACACCGACAGCGCAAGGACCTTCCTCAGGGCGGCTTTCGACAAGAACCCTGACGACGCCGAGGTGAAAACCCTACTGAACGAGCTGGAAGCGATACCGATCGAGGTGACGCCCCCGGACGAGATGCCGGCCCCGGATGAGATAACGGCACCGGACGAGGTGACGGTCCCGGACGAGGCGGCCCCGGATACGAACGAGGATACGGCGACCCAATAACCATGGCGGACGACATGAAAAGAACGGGCGTCTCCCCCGACGATGTAAAGACGCTGGGTGCCGATATCCGCAGGGCCGCACAATACGCGGCGTCCCGGACGTCGCTGACGCCCCGCCGCGGGGTCATCCTGGGCACCGGCCTGGGAGACTTCACAGAAAAAATAAAGATCGATGTCTCCATACCCTACGAAGACATCCCCGGCTTTCCGATCTCCACCGTCACGGGGCACGCGGGCGTCATGCACCTGGGTACGCTCCCGGGAAAAGAGGGAGACATCCCCCTCGTGGTCCTGGACGGCCGCTTTCATCTCTATGAGGGATACCGGCCCGCCCAGATCGCCACGCCGATTCGCGTTCTGAAACTCCTGGGTGTCGAAACCCTGGTCATCACCAACGCCTCGGGGGGCCTGAACCCGAACTTCAAGGCGGGCGAGATCATGCTGATAACGGATCACATCAACTACACCGGTCACGATCCGCTCATCGGAGAAAATCTGGACGAGATCGGCGGGCGCTTTCCCGACATGACCCGCGCCTACGATCCCGAATATCGAGAGATCGCCGTCGGAGAGGCGATGAGGCTGGGAATACTCCTCCATCGGGGGGTATACATCGGAATTAAGGGACCGAGCCTGGAGACGCCGGCGGAAACGAGGCTTTTACGGTCCCTGGGAGGGGACGCCACCGGCATGTCGACCGTTCTGGAGGTGATCGCGGCGGTGCACGCGGGGATGAAGGTCCTCGGATTTTCGATTATCTCCAACATGAACCTGCCCGATTGTATGGAGCCGATACTTTTGGAGGACATCCTGAAAACGATGAAGTCGGCCGCGCCGAAATTGAATGAACTCATACACGCAACCCTTGACAGAATCAATACAGAATCACACCCATGACACAACGAACAGAAGCAGATATTATCATCACCGGCGGCACAATTCTGACCATGGCCGACCCCGAGGTGATCGAATCCGGGGCAATCGTGGTGGAAGACGGCGACATCGTCTTCACAGGCACGGCCGCCGATGCCAAAGAAAGGTTTACCGCCCCCACCGTCATCGACGCATCGGGCTGCGTGGTGATCCCCGGCCTCGTCAACGGACACACCCACGCCGCCATGACCCTCCTGAGGGGCATCGCAGACGACCTGCCCCTGGAACAATGGCTTCATAATTACATCTTTCCCGCCGAGGCGGGGAATCTGGACGATAATTTCGTCTACTGGGGGACCTCCCTCGCCTGCGCGGAGATGCTCCTGGGGGGCGTCACCACCTTCTGCGACATGTATCTCTTCGAGGATTCGGCGGCCCGGGCCGCCCGTGACATGGGGATGCGGGGGGTCCTGGGGGAGGTGCTGTACGATTTCGACTCCCCGAACTACGGCCCCATCGAAAAGGGGTTCGAATACACCGAGACCTTCATCAACACATGGAAGGACGACCCCCTCATCACGCCGTCGGTCCAGCCCCACGCCCTGGATACCTGCGCCCCGGAGCTCTTGGTTCGGGCAAAGGAGATCGCGGATACATACGGTGTGCCGCTGATCGCCCACGTGGCGGAAACCACGGGCAACCGGGAGTACGTCGTGGAAAAATACGGCGCCTCGTCCTTCGTCTACCTGGAGAAGCTCGGCGTGCTGGGGGAGAATTTCGTGGCGGACCACGCCGTGTGGGTGGACGACGAGGAGATGGAGATCATGGCGGAAAGGGGCGTATCGGTCATCACCAATCCGGAGAGCAACATGAAGCTGGCCTCGGGGTGGGCGCCGATACACAAATACCTCGAGCGGGGCGTTACCGTAGGCCTCGGCACCGACGGCGCAGCCAGCAACAACAACCTGGACCTGATGGGAGAGATGGACACCCTGGCGAAGCTCCACAAGGTATATGACACCAACCCGACCCACCTCGACGCCAAAACGGTCCTGAGCCTTGCCACCATCGAGGGAGCCCGGGCCCTGGGCCTGGGGGACCAGACGGGGAGCCTCGTCGTCGGGAAAAAGGCAGATATCGTCGTCCTCGATTTCAACAAGCCGCATCTGATCCCGATGTACGATCCCTTCTCACACATCGTGTACGCCGCCATGGCGTCCGATGCGAGGGATGTGGTTGTCGGGGGCGTGATTCGTGTGAGGGAACGACGGCTGGTCAATACCGATCTGGAGAGAATTATTGCACACGCACGGCAGCTGGCGGGACGCGTCCGCGCGTCGTTGAAGTAACCTTCCCGAGATACGATGGGGGGCATTGACATGTTCATCAGGAATATTTCAGACATCGAGAACATCACCGCGGAAGACAAGTCCGTCCTCAAGGAGGTGCTTTCACCTCTGAAGGACCGGATAGACGTAGGGTACAGCCTCGCCTACGCCGTGGTGGGACCGGGAAGGGAGACCCTCCCCCATCGCCTCAAGACCTTGAGCGAGGTATTCATCATCATCGAGGGGGTCGGCATCATCTCTATCGAGCATGAGGAGCGCCCCGTCACCCCCGGCACGGTGGTTCATGTCCCGCCGGGGAAGCTGCAGTATCTGAAAAACACCGGGGAAAAAGACCTGGTTTTCTATTGTATCGTTGATCCTCCATGGAAAATGGAGGAGGAAGTGGTAGTGGTATGAGCAGAAACGTTGATCTCATCGTCAAGGGCGGTCCGATCCTGACATTCGACGAAAACGACTCCATCCATATAAACGGCCTCGTCGCCATTGATGACGGGAGCATCGTTTTCGTGGGCGAGGAGATGGACACGACCGAGGAATACATCGCGGACGACACGGTGGACGTGGAGGGTGATCTGATCATGCCCGGCCTCATTAACGGCCACACCCATGCCGCCATGTCGGTCATGCGGGGCTACGCCGACGACATGCCCCTTAAGAAATGGCTGGAGGACTACATCTTCCCGGCCGAGAAAATGCTCATGAGTGACGACATGGTCTACTGGGGGACGCTTCTTTCGTCCGCCGAGATGATGAGAAGCGGCATTACCACCGTGGCCGATGCATACCTGTTCCAGGAGTCCGCCGTCCGGGCCTTTCGCCGATCGGGGATGCGGGCGGTGTGTGCCCAGGGAATCATGGATTTTCCTACCCCCCAGTGGGAGGATACCGACGCGATGTTCGAGGTCGCCGGGGAATTTCTCAAAAACCATGCCGGAAGAGACGCCTCGGACCTGATCGTCCCGGCTCTGTTCGTCCACGCCCCCTATACCTGCAGTCCGGAAGTCTACCTGAGGGCCAAGGAGCTGGCGGGTGAATTCGACGTGCGCCTGTTTACGCACCTTGCCGAGACGAAGGACGAGATCAATCAAATAAAAGAGAGATACGACACCACCCCCGTACGACTCCTCGGGAAAGAAGGTGTTCTCTCCGATCGCCTGAGCGCCGTTCACGCCGTCTGGGTGGATCCCGAAGAGATCGAGATCCTCGCGGAACACGGCACGGCGGTGATACACTGCCCCGGAAGCAACGCGAAGCTGGCCTCCGGAACGGCGCCTATCGTCTCCTACATCGAGGCGGGAATCCCCGTGGGCCTGGGAACCGACGGCCCCGCCAGCAACAACCGCCAGGACCTGTTCTACGAGATGGACCTGTGCGCCAAGGAGCAAAAACAGGCCCGTCAGGACCCCGGGATCATGAAGGCCAAGATGGTGCTCGCCATGGCGCTCTATCTGGGCGCCGAGGCGTTGGGCCTTGAGGAAACCATCGGCTCCCTTGAGGCGGGAAAGGCGGCGGATATCATCGTCATGGACCTCTCCCGCCCCCACTGCTCGCCCCTGTTCAACTATCCGTCGCACCTTGTCTATACCGCCCGGGGATTCGACGTCAAGACGACCATCATCGGCGGCCGGGTGGTCTATCACTGGGGGAGGTTTTTCACCTTCGATGAATCCGAGGCCATATCAAAGGTGTTCGAGATCGCCGGAAGGCTGTGACATATCCTGTTATTCCCCGTAATACGCGGAATCCCTTTTCAGTAACACCTCTGATTCATTTTTAGTAAGTCCTATCCCCTTTTCACGCTTTATTTTATATGATATTATTCGGTATTGGATATATTTCTATGTTCTATTACTATGTTGGCATATTACATTAGTTTATGATATTAAAATGCACTGTATTACCATTCAAACACAGAAGGGATGATTATTGATGAATATCCTTGGCCTTCACATTTTCGGGCATGACACGGGCGCCTCGCTCGCGACGGACAAGCGTCTTTGGGCGATCAGTGAAGAGCGTCTCAACAGACAGAAACACTCGGGACTATTCCCGGAACACTCAATACGCTATGTGTTGAGAGCCGCCGGCCTTGCCGGCATTAACGATGTTGATGCAATCGTCGGCATGGCACACCCCGACAAAAAGGGCGTCGACCGATTTGAAAAAACGGTGAGAAAAGTCCTCGACTATTCAGGGAGCATATATACCATTTCTCATCATGAAGCCCACGCCGCCAGCACATACTACACCTCTCCCTTCGATGATGCATCAATCATGGTTGTAGACGGGCTTGGAAGCGAGGCGTTTGCCGTCGGTACGCAAAACAAGATTCCATTCATGCTGCGGGCCCTCAATGAAAAAAAGCGCCGGAGATTTCATGAAGTCCAGTCCTTCTTTCACGGCAGAGGAACGGATTTCAGCACCATCAGCAAGCAGTATACCCTCCCCGATTACCAGAACGGCCTCGGCCTGATTTATATGGCGACGTCGGTCTTTCTCAATTTCGGTGATTTCGGATCCGGAAAAGTCATGGGCCTTGCGCCATACGGGGGGAAAGACAACTCGTTTTACCGCAAGTTTTGTGAGCTTGTTGAAGGCGTGGCGCTCACCAAAAGCGAGAAAAATTTCGTCCGCCACATTGAAAAATTTCAAAAGGCTTTTTACCCGACCATTCCTGTTCGCACAAGGCAACCGCTGCCCGACGAGATATATACTGAAATCGCCTACACGGTTCAAGACATCACTGAAAAATATCTCATCGAAATCGCCAACCATCTCTATAAAATAAGCCCGTCACAAAACCTCTGCTATGCGGGGGGTGTCGGGCTCAACAGCGTGGCTAATAAGAAGATTCTTGACAACTCACCCTTCGAAAATATATTCATTCAGCCGGCCTCTTGCGACTCGGGTCTGGCCCTTGGTTGCGCCTTGTACGGCGCCCACGCGATAATGGGCAAGAAACAGGGGACATATCGATTCAAGAATGCGTATCTCGGCTGTCCCTACGGCGAAGAAAAAATCATCGCCGCCGTCAATGCAACCCGGGGTATCGGCTACAAAAAGGACTCGGACATCGTAAAAACCACGGCCCGATTACTGGCCGACGGGAAGATCATCGGTTGGTTTGAGGGGGCAAGCGAGATCGGTCCCCGGGCCTTGGGACACAGGAGCATCATCTGCGACCCCCGCGATCCGAATATGAAGGATAAGCTCAATGCACGGGTAAAACACAGAGAGTCCTTTCGCCCGTTTGCGCCTTCGGTCCTTTTGGAAAAGGCGTTTGACTATTTCGATCTGGCGTGCGAAAGCCCCTACATGCTCCTTATCGCGAAGGTAACCGAGGCCATGCAACAGGAGGTTCCCGCGATCACCCATGTCGACGGCACCGCCAGGGTGCAAACGGTCACAAAAGACGCCAACGGGAGATACTACGAACTTATCGAGGAATTTTATCGCATAACCGGCACCCCGGTGATTCTCAATACGTCGTTTAATATTGCCGGGGAGCCCATCGTCGAGACCCCTGAAGACGCGATCGCATGCTTCATGTCCACCGAAATGGATTACCTGGTAATCGAGGATTATCTTATTGAAGCAACGGAGGGAAAAAACCTCATTGGGAAACCGGTCGCCGATGAGAACATCATGACGGCGCAAGGAATTCGAAATATGTGAGAGAGCCTTCTCCCCCTCAATTCGCGCGTTTCCCCGGCCCAAAAAAACCGCCCGAATGCTCGTTTCGGGCGGTTTTTTTTCGATGATATTTTTTATATATATTATGGGGCCACGGCCCGTCCCAGGATCCCCTTCTCCTTGTGTCGTCTGACCCTCTTTGCGTCCCGCGTGATGTCATCCACAAACCGCTTGAGAGACTCTATGCCTACGAGCATTCGCGGGGCGTTTTTGGCGACAAACGTCTCCTCCTCCTTCTGAGTAACGGGCGGTTTTTTTCGATATACGTTGAAAACCTCCCTGCCGTCGTAATCCACGAACGCGATGCGGGCGGCGAAATCATCGGACCTGACACGGATAGAGTCCCCCGTAACCAGGGCCACACGGTAGGGGTGCTCCAGCAGCACCCGGGCGAGGTCGTTTGAGGTGCAAATGCCCACGTCCTTCAACCGCGGCTTCAGCTTGTTGAAATCCGCCAGAAAATAGAACGAGCCGTCCGGTATCGTGGCGGAGATACCCTCTATCTCGTTGAATCGCCGGCTGATGACCCGACCCATGATCCGATGAATCTCTCGAATGGTCACCATGTACTCATCAATCTCCTGATTCTCCTCATAGGCCGCAATCCCCGCGTACTGGGTGGGCGTCGAGACGTTGGTGTAGACGGTGGCGGCGACCTTTCTGAAGTCGGCTATCAACTCTTCTGTGGAGTTGTTGGGTAAAATCACATACCCCAGGCGATACCCGCCGGCGGATCGATCCTTGGAGATGCCGTTGGTGACGAACGACCCCTCGGGATAGATCTCCCGTATGCTGACAAACTTTTCCTGTTCAAAGGTGATTTTCGCGTATATCTCATCGCACAGGATAAAGGTATGGTTACGACGGCACACGTCGGCGATATCCTCCAGCTCCTGCCTGGTATAGACGGTGCCCGTGGGATTGTGGGGGTTGTTCAGCACCAGGATGTACTGGCCGTCCTGAATGGTGTTGAGGTATTCCTCCAACACCCCGGCGTTGATCTTGTAGTCGAACCAGGGTTTGAGGTGGTAGGAGTAAAATCGCTTTTTGTCCATCCGCACAAGGGGATAGTACCCGATCCATGCGGGAGACGGAATGATGATGCCCCCCTTGATAATGTGGAAAATGAAGTGAATCAGCTCCTTCGTGCCGGGACCGACGAAAATCCTTTTCGGATTTATGTCGAGATTGAAATGGCGTTTGTTGAATCCGGCGATGGCCTCTCGAAGCTCGATGATCCCCTGGGGATCCGAATAATTACCCCGATGTACATTTTCCTGGAAGGCGCGAATAATGGGCTCGGGCACGTGAAACGGGGACTGGCCGAACGCGTATCCTGCATAATCAAAATCCTCCGTGGCCGTGCCGTTCGCCAGCTTTTTTCGATGCTCTGCAACCATCAAGCCGACACGAATGTTGTCGGGCATATGGATGTTGTCCACAAAATGTTCGATAAGTATATCTTTCATCGTGTTCGTCATCCCTTTTGAAAGTTCAGGAAATACCCGTTTCCCTCCTCATCGTCATTGCCACAAGGCACGAGGGTCGCCATCCATACGCCCCGCATCATAGTTGTATCGGCTCCCCATTCCGCCTCTCTCTATATAAAACAAAACTTCTCTTCGTTTCGCGATATACCGCAACACGCGACTCTTCATGTATATACATATATCCCTTATTTTCGGACGTTTCCGGTGTGAACGGCGCACCGATGCCGTGGACCGTCATTATTTTTGACGGAAGTGTGCGATGAACACTGGCTGTATCGGGGAGAATCCGCGCCGGAATCAAGTGCCGCCGTGTAAGACCAGCAAAGCGGCAAGGCGCGGCGGGAGGATATGGTTCTTCAGAACTCATGAAAAACCGCGTCGTCGCGTGAAGAGACGCTTCCATATAAAAAAACACGTGAAACACTCGTTTCACGCGGACAAGGCACAAAACAATACGAGCGTTGGTCAAAAACCGCTGTTTTGCTCCTTTATTGTTATAATTCTAACATATAATAATCCACTGTCAAGAAATACCCGCACCAAAACGGTCAAAAAGCAGCTCTCCGTCCGTTTTTCATTACTTTTTCTGCGAATACGAGGGCAATTTTTTTAAGTCGTTGACATCCGACCCGAGGTGTGATACGTATGAGAAGTTACGGTGTCTGAACATCGGGCGAAGACACGGAGCCCGATCCTGCGGCTCTTCCTGCGTTTTTAAAAAACCAAGCAGAAAAGGAGGTTAAGCACTCGGATATTCACCGATACCCGTGGGAGATATTCCCTACCCAAGACTCTTTGAGTATCCTTGTCCGTTTTGTTTTTTTCAAAGAAACGCTTTTCACATACAAATCCCCCTTGCTCATCATCACACACACATACACCGAATCGTCGGAGTTACGTAGGTTCGTGGCATAATCGATCCTACAAAAAACTGCGCAAAACCTGAATCCTATTTGCCCACAAATAACATCGCGTCGTGTTTTTTGTTATTGTGTGTATCATGTATTACTATGTTTATTCACATTAGTCAATTTTAAGAAGGAGGTTAGTTTCATGGAAAAGAAGTCTTTCAATCCTCGTATCCACGAACTGATCGACCAGTTCAAGGCCGGGAAGCTCTCCCGCCGGGAATTTGTCAGATACGCGGCGCTCTTGGGCGTATCCGCTGCCGTGGCTCCGAGCCTGATCGGCTGCGCCCCGGAAACCGGCGGCCCCAAGACCAAGCCGTCCGAGCTGACCCGCGGCGGTGTCCTTCGTGTCGCCGCTCCGGTGCACAAGGTCACGCATCCCGCTCAGTTCACTTGGGCCGTTCCCAGCAACCAGATGCGCCAGGTGGGTGAATACCTGACCTGGACCGACGGCGAAAACATCACCCGTCCCTATCTCCTGGAAAACTGGGAGGCCAGCGAAGACCTGCTTACCTGGACCCTGAACCTGAGACAGGGCATCACATTCAACAACGGAGACGAGTTCAACGCCGACGACGTGGTCTTCACCATGAACGAGTGGCTGAACAAGGACGTGGGGTCGTCCCTCCTCGGTATGGTGGGGGCCTATCTCTCACCCACCGGCATTGAGAAGGTGGGCGACTACCAGGTGATCCTCCACTTGGATCAGCCCGAGATCGGCGTGCCGGAGCATCTGTTCCACTACCCGGCTCTGGTGCTGAACCACCGCACCTTCGAGGGCGACTTCATCAAGGCGCCCCACGGCACCGGTCCCTACACCATCGAGACGTACAGCGAAGGCGAGCTGTGCCGTCTAGTTCGAAGGACAGACTACTGGCAGGCGGGCGCGGACGGAGAGTCGCTCCCCTACATGGACGGCATGGAGTTCATCGACATGGGCACCGAGATGTCCCCACAGGTGGCGGCGCTCCAGTCCGGAGAGATCGACATGATCGACTTCTCCGACTCCCCCCGCCCCGACGTCTACGAGACCCTCAAGGACGACGAGCGGGCCAAGATCATCCCCGCCTCCACCGCCCAGGTTGCGGTGCTCAGGATGCGGGTCGACATGGATCCATGGACCGACAATAATGTCCGCATGGCCCTGAAGCTCTGCCAGAACAGGGAAAAAATCCTCAAACTGGCATATTTCGATCAGGGTCTTCTGGGACAGGACTTTCACGTCTATCCCTATCACCCCGAATACTGCGATAAGCCGATCCCGGAATACGATCCCGAAAAGGCCAAGGCGCTCCTGGAAGAGGCGGGATATTCAGACGGTCTTGAAATCAACCTGGCAGTGGGCAACGGCTGGCCGGCCATGGTCCGTTATGCGGAAATCCTCAAGGAAGACGCCGCCCCTGCGGGCTTCAACGTAAACATCGTCACCATGCCCAACAGCCAGTACTGGGAGAAGTGGACGGAAGTGGACCTGGGCATCACGTCCTGGACACATCGTCCCCTGGGCACCATGGTGCTGAACCTTGCCTACACCGTCGACGACGAGGGGAATCCCGTCCCCTGGAACGAGACCCGATGGAGCGACGAGGAATTCTCCGAACTGCTCACAGAAGCCAACGGCACCCTCGATGTCGATAGGCGCCGTAAGATTTTCTGTGAGCTCGAGCGCATCCAATGGGAGCGGGGATCAGTCGGCATCAGCTTCTGGAGAAACGTCTGGTTTGTGACGGGCACCCAGGTTATGGATGTCCAGGCCCACCCGACGCTCTACATGCTGTTTAACGAAGTATGGCTCCAGCAGGAAGAGGCCGCAGAAGAGGTGTAAGCCTCTCAGCCTGACACAACTCACACATTCACGGCGGGGAGCGCGCATGCGCGCTCCCCGCTCTCACCCGTACAGGACTCTTTCATGTTTGCGTTTATCATCAGACGCTTTTTCACGCTGCTGTTGACAATGGTCATCGTCTCCATCTTTGTTTTCGCCATTACCGAGGCGTCGCCGGGCAACGTGGCCCGAAACGTTCTGGGGGCGTTCATCACGCAGGAGCAGGAGGATTCATTCCTCAAGCAGATGGGCCTGGACAAGCCCGCGTACGTCCGGTACCTCTTCTGGCTGTTCGGCAGCGATATGTGGGCGGAATCGAAGGTGGGGATGAACCTGGTGAGCACCGAAACCGAGGACGGCTTCCTCGAATGGTGGGCGGTGTTCGAGCTGACCGACGACGGCACTCTGATCCGCTGGCACCTGGAAGGAGACGATCTCATCGCCGAGCTCAAATCACCCGATGGAGACGTCATCGAATACACCGATAACCTCCGGTGGGAAGTGGGAAAGGACGGCATCAGCCGATTCTGGGGGGTGGACAACAGGAACAGCGCGGTGCTGTGGGAAAAGGGCTCGGACATCAAGGTGTGGACCTTCGTTCCGGGCACCGGGTGGATGGAGACCACCGGCGGTCCCGCAGAATACATCCCGCTGATGAAGGGCTTTGTCCGGGGTGACCCGGGCATCTCGCTTCGAACCGGGCGTCCGGTGGCCAACAGTCTCTTTGTCCGCCTTCGCAACTCCCTGGTGCTTGCGGGCATCGCCTTTATCATCGTCATGCCCCTGGCGCTTTTTCTGGGCCTGGTGGCGGGCGTAAAGGAGGGATCTCTTCGGGATAGAATCCTCTCCACCGGCGGCATCATGTTTTCCGTCACGCCCGAATTTGCCACCGGTATCTTCCTGATACTCATCATGGCGGCCTGGTTGGGCCTCGTCCCCGGGGCCACGGTCTTTGGAGAAGACGCCCCCTGGAGTCGTCCGGACATGCTGATTCTCCCGGTGCTGACCCTGACCCTCATCGAGCTGGGCTATATTCTGCGCATCACCCGGGCAAGCATGGTGGATGTGATGAAATCCCCCTACATCCGCACCGCATACCTCAAGGGACTGCCCCAGGGACGAGTGGTGATGGTGCACGCGGTCAAGAACGCGCTGATCGCCCCGATCACCGTGGTGATGCTGCACGTCAACTGGCTGTTGGGGGGCATCGTCATCGTGGAGGTGGTGTTCGGATATCCGGGCCTGGGAAAATACCTTTTGGATTCGGCCCTCTACAAGGATGTGAACGCCCTGGAGGCGGGGGCGCTGGTCATGGTGATGGTGGCCGTGGGCACACAGCTTGTGGCTGACGTCATCTACACCTTTCTCAATCCGCGCATCCGATACGATTAGGACGCGAAACATCGCCCGTCAACGCGAAAAGGCATCGAGACAATGGACAGTAACGACACTCAACATCAGACACAGAATAAGAAAAACCGGATCAGAAAGCTCTGGGAGGGGGTCTCGGTCGTATTCGACTCCCCCGTCGCCACGATGGGGCTCTTCATTGTCCTGTTCTGGGTATTCGTGGCGATATTCGCCCCGGTGCTGACCCCCTTTACGCCCACGGAACAGGACTGGCGCTTCACAAACAGGGAGCCGTCGCTCACCCCCTATGCCGTCAAGGACTATGAGAGGCTCCAGAAACAGCTGGAGCGCAACAAGGCGGGAGAAGAGATACCCTCCAAATACACGGACCTGGCCTATATCTCGAAAGTGGAGCGGAACTTCGAGAAGACCGACTACGAATATTACCTCAACAGGCACCCCCTGGGCACGGACGAACTCGGCAGGGATATCTGGGCGCGACTCATCTACGGCGCCCAGGTGGTCCTGGTGATCCTCCCCCTACCCGAAAACCTTCCGGACTGGTTCCCGGACTGGATCACGTGGATTCCGGGGGGGACGGCGCTGTGGGGCGTGTTCCTGTCGCTGTTGATCGGCTCCGCCCTGGGGCTTTTGGCGGGCTACCGGGGAGGGTGGGTCGATGAATTCGTCATGCGCATCCTGGATGCGATGATGTCCATCCCCCTCATTCTCCTCTACCTAATCATCATGGCGGCGTTGGGGGCCTCGGCGGTGAATGTGGTTCTGGCAATCGCAATCGTGGGCACCCCCGGCATCGCCCGGCTGGTCCGAAGCCTCGCCCTGGATATAAAGACCCGGGAGTACATTCGGGCCGCCCAGACCCGTGGGGAAAAATCCGCCTACGTCATGTTTCGTGAAATACTTCCCAACGCCCGGGGGCCCATCATCATCGACGCCATGCTCCGGGTCGGGTACGCCATCTTCGCTATGGGAACCCTGGGGTTTCTGGGGCTGGGGATGCCGCCCCCATCGCCGGACTGGGGGAGCATGGTCGCAAAGGGTCGTGATTTCATCCTGGCGGGAAGCCCCTGGCAATCGCTGTGGCCCGCCCTGGCCATCGCCCTCTTGGTGGTGGGGCTGAACTTGCTTGCCGATGGAATCAGGGAAGAGTCGCTGAAGTATCAGTAGAAAGGCATATAATGAACGCCGAAAGCGCAACCTGTATCGTGAACGATCCGGTACTGGAAGTGAAAAATCTGGCCATCGCCTATAAAACAAGAAAGATGGACGTGAACGCCGTCCGCGGGGTTTCGTTTCAGGTGTGCCGGGGCGAAACCCTGGGCATCGTGGGGGAGTCAGGCTGCGGCAAAAGCACCATCGCCATGGGGCTGGTCGGTTTTCTGGGGCAGAACGGCCGGGTAAAAGAGGGGAGCATCCTCTTTCAGGGAGAAAACATGGTCGGCCGACCGGCACACGAGCTTCGCGAACTCCGTGGAAATCAGATTTCCATGGTGTTCCAGGACCCCACCGTGGCCCTGAACCCGGCGATCAAGCTGGGCACCCAGCTTATGGAGGTGCTCACCCAGCATCACGAAATATCAAATCAAAATGCGTATAAAAAGTGCGTTGAGATGCTCAAGCGTGTGCAGCTTCCCGATGCGGCCCAGGTGATGGATCGATACCCGCACCAGCTCTCGGGCGGCCAGCAGCAGCGCGTGGTCATCGCCATGGCGCTCTTGAACAATCCGTCTCTCTTGATCATGGACGAGCCGACGACGGCCCTGGACGTGACGGTGGAGGCGCGGGTCCTGGATCTTGTGAACGACCTGAAGCGGGACTTCGACGCGGGGATCATCTTCATCTCCCACAATCTGGGCGTTGTCGCCCGGGTGTGCGATTATATCGCCGTCATGTACGCCGGTATTATGGTGGAAAAGGGGCCGGTGCGGAAGATCTTCGCCCGCCCCCTGCACCCCTATACCAGGGGACTCTTAAACAGCGTGCCGAAGCTTGGAAGCACAAAGCTCGACTCCGAACTGATCCCCATCCCCGGGCACGTGCCCGCGCCGGGAGAAATACCGGAAGACGCGTGCATCTTTTATCCCCGGTGCGCCTACGCCACCGACATGTGTAAAGAAAGTCATCCCGAATACATGGAGATCGATCCGGATCACATCGCCCGCTGTTTTTACGCGGACAAGATCTACAACGAACAGCACAAAAAAACCAAAAAGCTTCGAAAAAAGCGGGTGCTGGAATCCTGCGATGACGACAACACCGACACGCCGGCCAAGACCTTCCTCCAGACAAGGAACATGAAGGTCTATTATCCCTACAAGTCGGGCAGCGTCCGGGAGCTCTTCGGCGCAGAGGAGCGGAAATACGTCAAGGCGGTGGATGACATCACCGTTCGGGTCCGCGAGGGCGAAACCCTAGGCATCGTGGGGGAGTCAGGCTGCGGCAAGAGCACGCTGGTGAAGGGCATCATCGGCCTTGAGGATGTGACCGGCGGCGGGGGGGACTTCTTGGGGTTCGAGCTGGATGAGCCCCTGAAAGATCGAGACCTTGAATTCATCAGGGAGATGCAGATGGTCTTTCAGAATCCCGATCAGACCCTCAACCCGTCATACCCGGTGGGATACCAGATCGCCCGTCCCATCCGCCGGTTCAAGACCGTTCCGAAGAGCGAGATATACACCGAGGTCATCAGGCTGCTTCGCTCGGTGCGCCTGGAGCCGTATTACTACAATCGGTACCCGAGGCAGCTCTCCGGAGGCGAAAAACAGCGGGTTGGCATCGCCCGGGCCCTGGCGTCCCGGCCGGACCTGGTGATCCTGGACGAGCCGCTGTCGGCCCTGGACGTGTCGGTGCAGGCGTCGGTGATAAACCTGCTTCTTGATATTCAGGACCAGCAGGGAACCACGATGATCTTCATCGCCCATGATCTCTCGGTGGTAAGATTTCTCTCCGACGACGTGGCGGTAATGTACCTGGGCCGGATTATCGAGCGGGGTCCCGCCGAGGCGATCTACGCACCGCCGTATCACCCCTACACCGAGGCGCTGCTCTCCGCCGTGCCCATCCCGGACCCGACGGTGACGCAAAAGAGAATTCGACTCACCGGGAACGTCCCCAGCGCCATCAACCCGCCGAAGGGCTGCCGGTTCCATACCCGATGTCCCCGAAGGGATATGCTGCCGGACGGAGGGGCCATCTGTGAAAAAGAGGACCCGCCCTGGCGCAAGACCGAAGGCGAGGGACACTATATCCTGTGCCACATCCCCCTGGAGGAATTGGAGAAAATCGAGCCGATCATCCACAAGGCGTCCGCCGATTGACGATCTGCACGGACATCGCTCAAGCCTGAATACGAAACCGGCGGTTCATCCTGCAAGATGAGCCGCCGGTTTTTTCGTCTTACCACCCAAAGAAGGAGCGTTCTATCTCCCCCACAAGCCGGTCTTGTTACCTACCCGTGTTCCGAAAGACAACTCCCATCGACCTGGGAGCCTCCCGATTGTCCATCACCGTAAACGATACCCCCCTGCCCCGAAACCGACCCCTTCAAGACACCCCGGGACCGACCCCGCCCTTACGGGGCAGGTTGGGAGACGGGCGTCTCCGTCGGCCCGTCCGCCCCCCGGTGTTTCCTCCCGTCGTGTGCGAGGATGGGATAGGTGCTCCCCGCCAGCAGGACCGAGAGCACAAGCCTGAACGTATGCACGCCGAATCCGGCCATCAGGGCCGTGGGCGCCTCCACCCCGATGAGCACCAGGCCCAGCACCCAGCCGGTCTCGACGGTGCCGTATCCCCCCACGCCCTGGAGCGGAAAGATCGCCCCCAGGATCGCCAGGGTCGAGGCCGCCACAGATTCTCCGAACACCAGGTCGATGCCAAATGCCCGCAGCGCGTACATGAAAAAGGCGTACCGGGCCAGGAAGATGGCCAGGCTGGAGACAAACATCTTCACGGAGATGGAGACGATCTCGACCCGCGCCAGCCCCTCGGTGAGGGACCGAAAGGCGCCCCGCACCTTCCCCCGCAGGCCCTCGTGCTTTTCCGTGTCCTGGTTGTTCGCCCATCGATCCAGGAGCACGTACATCCCCAGGAGCACCCCGCCGATCAGCACCACCAGCAGGGTGAACTGGAGGATCTCGCCCTTCGATTCCGCAATGGTTTGGAGCACGTCTCTTCCGACAAACGCCAGAGAGCCGATAAAGAACAGAACCATCGCCACCAGGTCGAATATCCTCGCGTAAAAGAGCGTCGCCGTCGAGTCTCCCAGGCCGATGTTGAAGTGACGCTTGAGGAGATAGGGATAGGCCAGCTCCCCGGTGCGGAAGGGGAGCACGTTGTTGGTCATGTTGTGCACCGCGGTAATCGCGTAGCAGGACCCGATGCCGACCCGGCCCCGGTTCAAAAGCCGCCAGCGCACCGCCAGGAAGAAATACTGGACGATGTAAATCCCGGCGGCGGCGCATGCCGTTCCGATACGCACGCCGCTGAATGTCCTGAGGCTTTCGGCCACATCCACCGACCGCCACAGGAGATAGAGAAACAACAGGCCCGTGACCGTCGGCAGAACATACCGGCGCAGAATGAATACTATCTTTCGAAATCCCGGTTTCATCTGGTTTTCATAAGCGTTTTTGAGTTGTTCGATTCCCGGGACGTGCCGTGGATCTCCCTGATGTAGTAGCTCTTTTTATCGCCCGACTCATAGAGGTTCCTCAGGATCATCTCACCCAAAAGCCCCGTGGTGAACAGGTTGACGCCCGACACGATGAACATGATAGAGGTGATAAAGAGCGGGCCGTGTTTTTCTTCTATCGGAATGCCGAGGTAAAACTTGCTGAAGGCGACATAGAGAAACAGGATGAATCCGATCACCGCCAGGCCCAGTCCCCCGGCGCCGAACACCTGAAGGGGCTTGCTCAAATAGTCGAGGATGAATTTCAGGCGAAAGAGATCGAAAAAGACCACAAAGGTGCGGCCGATGCCGTATTTCGACTCGCCGTACTCCCGTTTGTGGTGGGCGACCTCCACCTCGGTCACCCGAACCCGCATCTCCCGGGCCAGGGCCGGAATGAACCGGTGAAAATCACCGTACATCTTCACGTTCTTGACCACCGACGCCCGGTACGCCTTGAAGGTGGTGCCGAAATCGTGGATGTCGATGCCGGAAATCCTCTTCAACATCCAGTTGGCGGTCATCGATGGGATGCGCCGGATGAGAAAGCTCTCCTTCCTCTTTTTACGCCACCCCGACACGATGTCGTACCCCTCCTCCAGCTTACTCACGAGGCGGGGGATGTAGGAGGGATCGTCCTGGAGGTCGCCGTCCATGGCGACGATGATATCCCCACGGGCGCAGTCGAACCCGGCGGACAGGGCCGCAGTCTGCCCGAAATTCCCCATCAGGTCGACCACCACCACCCGATCATCCCGTCCGGCCACATCCAGTACGCGATTGAGGGTGTCGTCGGTGCTGCCGTCGTTGATGAAGACAATCTCCCAGGTTCGCTTCATCGGCTCCACCGCACGGGCGATTTCTTCGTACAGCTTCTCGATGACGTCCTGTTCGTTGAACAGGGGCACCACCACCGACAGCGAAACGGCATCAGGTGACATGCTCACCCTCCCTTTCTCATCATGGTATCTAAAATGGTACATTTAAACATCAAACGGATAAAAAAACAACCGAAAAGGAAAAGGTACGGCACCCGAAAAAACCATCCAGATGGAACATGTGTAATGAGTGACGGCGGTGATCTCCGTATACGTGATTGCCTAATAAAAATATCTCCGAATGCCCGCACACCCATACAATAAAGGCGCCCGGAATGAAACATTATATCTCCGGGCGCCCTCCCATGAAAGCTAACATGTTATCAATACAGTCCGCTGTTGAATGTCATGGAACTTTCGACAGTGGTTACTCAGATGTCATGCCCTCATCTTTTTCAGGGAATACCTCTTTGTAGACATCTTCCAATTCAGTTATCGCTTTTTCCAGGGCTTCCTTTTTTTTCTCGAATTCGGAATAGAAAGTGTCCTCCACTTCACCGACCGCTTCGGTTTCCTTGCCTTTGATGGCAGCCATCAATTCATCCAGGTCGTATTTCATTTCGTTCAGAAGCGTGTCCACCTTGTCCCGCTTCTCCTGTATCAGCTCCAGGTGCTGTTCCATCGTGATACGGGCGTCCTCCTCCAGCTGGGCAGCTTCCTCTTTTTTCGTTTTGATCATGTCGTCAAGCTTTGCGAGAGTCTCCTCCGTTGAATCGATGTACGTCTTCATCAGATCATGCTTCATCTCCATGCTTGATTCCAACGCCCCTTCTTCACCCTGAGAAATTGACTCAGTGGTACCCTCCTCCGGTTGTGTCGCCGGTCCCCCGCAGCCGATTGCGAGACCAACTATCATGAGAACCAGCACTGCCGGGATCATGTGTTTGTAAAGCATAATGCTCCTCCTTTCTTCAAGTGATTTTACGCAAGACAAACAGCACATCCGTTCACGTTAGCAAAATAATATGCTTATTTTTGATGAAAAAAATAAAAAATTTCATAGTTCTCTCACCGATCCCCCGTCAATGGATGACGACGCACCCTTTATAATTTCTATTCAATCAGATCATCCCAGATTAATACATTTTCCTGCTTTACGGGAGCAGCCGATACATCATTGTCGCCAACTCCACGGTATCCATATATCGCTGTGTATCCTTTGGGATATTGTGCCGGACGACTTCTTCAATGGCACACATGATATCTGGAAATTCATCATGCGAGGAATGATCAACAAAATCCGCAAAAATCTTGAGCGCGTCTACATCTCCAAACGGATCACTCCAATCAACATAAAAAGGGTTACCCCAGAGATTGAGTATATTGCGAGTCTGTTCGTTCATGGTTCGCTCGTTATGTATCTGTGTTTTCTAATACTGCCTCTGTTTCTCGTCAGATGCACAATACACCCGGTGGATGGCGTGCACGTACCGCGGGGTTACGGCTTCATTCATTTTCTTATTCGGCGCATACTTCTTCCGTTGAATAAAAGCGTCCATCATTCCTCGTGCTCCGTTAGTAAGGGAAACACCAGCGTAAATGTTGTGCCCGTTGCTTCTGTATCGTCGATACGCACCATACCGTTATATCTGCGGGCCACAGCCTGAACGAAAGAAAGTCCCAGACCGTTCCCGACAGTATCCCCCACGTCGCCGCCCCGGTAAAATTTCTCGAAAATATGGGGCCTGTCCTCACGGGAGATGCCATTGCCTGTATCCGAAACAGATATTTCAGCCATCCCGTCAACCATACGGGATCTGACAATCACCGAACCATTCGGCGGCGTAAATTTTACGGCATTGTCGACGAGATTCGCCACCGCACCCAATAGCATGGTCGAATTACCCAAGATAGTAAGTTTCTCTCCCGAATACTCATGTTCAAACCGTATATCATTACTTTCGGCCAACGGCAGAAAGAGATCAAATATCTCCTCAAGAATGACATTCACATCAATCGGACCTTCGAAATTTCCTCCCGTTGCGGACTCGATCGAGGCGATTTCCAGCATGACCTGAATCATCATCGTGAGACGATCGCATTCCTGGATGATCGCACCGATGGAGTCTTTCTCCTCTATGACGGAGTCTTCATTGAAATAGACGGTTTCAGCCGTACCTCGTATACGGGCTATCGGTGTACGCAAATAATGAGCGACATTGTTGGTTATGTCCTGCATTTCACCGATGAGCACCGCTATCCGCTCCAGCATTCGGTTGAATGCCTCGGCCAGGTTGTCGATTTCCGCTCCCCTGTGTGCCAGCGGAACCCGGGAGACAAGATCATCTCGGCCGATGTTTGAAACCGTTGTGGTAATTTCATTGACACCCTTCATCGTTCGCTTCATGATATTCCAGAACACAATCGTTCCGACAAAAAGAATAGACAGAGATGATATGAGAAAAATATTTCGTATCATTTGAACCAACATCCGTTCCGCCCACATGGTCTCTCCCATCTCCAGGACTATCCCGTCGTCATATTTCTTCATATACAATCTGACATATTCCCGTTTCGGCTCATTATAGAGGGTTACGAATCGTTCCTCTCCCGGTTGTATCCCCGCGAGAAACTCCATCGGTATCCGGTCATCCTCGATGATATGTTCAAATGACGTCGTATCAGTCGAAATAAGGACCTCCATATCCGGCGATAGAATAATATAAAACGTGTTTTCCGTTCCCTCTGATGCCGATTCGGCAATGAGCATGTCCCTCAAACCGTCAATCCCTCTCATTTTGTAAATCACTTCAAACTCACCCGCCTCAAGACTCAGAAGATCGTCCACGATCATCTGGGTGGTACGAGACATGGCGATATACATAAGAAGTAACACCGTCACAAGTGCAAGGAAAAATATCGTCACAAAGAGAACCGTCATTCGAAAGGAGACCGTTCTCTTATTCAAGATTTCTCTCTTCAAAAACATACCCGACACCCGGTACCGTGTGAATCAATTTTTTTTCTTCGTCTCGATCTATTTTGCTTCTCAGACGCGATATATGCGACTCGATAACATTCGCCCCTATTCCGACGGCATAATCCCACACATGATCCATGATCATTTTTTTCGAAACAACCCGGGACCTGTTGTACATTAAAAACTCCAGCAGGGCGAACTCCTTCGGTTTCAATTCAACAGGCATACCGTCTCTGGTGACGACCCGTGTTTCAAGATTCATCGTGAGATCGCCCGCCGTCAGGACGGTGGGACCCGCCATGCCGGACGCCCGCCGCAGCAGCGCCTGTATGCGGGCGATCAGCTCCGATATTGAGAACGGCTTGGTGAGATAGTCGTCGGCGCCGATTCTCAGGCCCTGTACCCGGTTCTCCACGGTGCCCCGGGCGCTCAGGATGATAACCGGGGTCAAAATATTCTTTTTGCGCATTTCACGTATGATGGACAGGCCGTCACGCCTTGGGAGCATGATGTCAATAATCGCGATATCATAGGATTCGTTCAGTGCAAGATCAAGACCGTCATCGCCGCGCGTTGCGTGCTCGACAAGGTACCCGCACTCTTTTATCCCCTTGACGATAAATGAGGCGATCGTCTCGTCGTCTTCAATAAGAAGCACTTTCACTCCACACCTCCCCGATGTTCCTAAAATCCGTGGTGATGTTTTTAATTATATGTCTCCGGAATATAAAAAACAATACGCCATGCTCTTTCTAAACATCTTCTAACGGATATTTCAGGTTTTGGTAAGGTTGATCATCTATCATTGCGATGGTAACAATACACCTCATCGAAAAACTCGAATAGATGAGAGAAAAGGAGATGGTTCGATGCGTAATCTGGAAAAATTCGAAGGAGACTTTCTGTATGCCTGGTACAAGCTCCGCGGAGTCTTGATGACACTTCCATACGTGTTCGCCTTTTTTTGCATATGGAACGAGCACGAGCACTATAGTGTTTTTATCTTCGGCCTGGCGCTTGTCATCGCGGCGTTCTTGTTGCGCCTGTGGGCCCAGCTTCACCTGCATTACCGCCTGAAGGTGACAAAAATCCTGACGATGACCGGCCCCTACACATATGTGAGAAATCCGATATATATCTCCAATATCATGCTGCTTGCGGGATATGTGCTGATGTCGGAACTGGTGTGGCTCGTTCCGGTCAGCATCTTCTACGGATACATCGTGTACCACATCGTTGTGGCATACGAGGAACATCACCTGCAGGAGAAGTACGGCGAGCCGTATACGGAATACCTTGAACGGGTGCCTCGCTGGTTTCCGAAAATATCCTTTCACCTGAAAGGCGAAAAGCCGGATGGTGAATGGTCGCGTGTACGTTCCTTCCTCCTTCCGTCCCTCAGGGCGGAGTATCAGTGTCTCTTGATCGCACTGATCCCCCTGGCAAAAGAGCTGCTGGATTATTATAGTTTCATCCGCTGACGGGCGGCGCATCCTCAACTCCGTCACGAGTGTGCCGGCGGTTGAACAATCCCAAAAAAAGAGACTCTCTTAAATGTATGTACATTCTCTCTTGTCTGCTGCCCGTTGGTATATGTCTTGATACTCATAACGAACCTGGCCGTTCTTTGTGCATTGATCATATGCATGGCTCGATAAAAAAACGAGGGGATCAATGATGCCGGAAAAGTATCTATCTTGTAATCAGATGAAAACCGTAAAGATGAAAAAGACCAAATTGATATCAGAAAAGACTCTCATCTTGCTCGCTCTCATCCTCTATGTCATCGTCTATTTTTCCCCCTTGGGCATTCGTCCGATGATCTCCCCGGATGAACCACGGTATGCTGAAATCGCCCGCGAGATGATCGACTCCAGTGACTGGATCACGGCCCATTTGGACGGTGTTCGCTACCTGGAAAAGCCGGTCATGGGTTTCTGGTGGATCGCAATCGCCATGAAGGTCTTCGGCGTGAACGGCTTTTCGGCCCGCTTCCCCTCCGCGCTGGCTGCGGGCCTTGTCGGTCTGCTGCTGTTTTCCCTGGTTCGGCGCAAAACGGGAGATCGATACGGCGGCCTTCTTGCTTCGGTCATCTTCCTGACGTTCGGCATGGTTTATGTTCTGGGCACCTCCTGCATACCCGATACGGTTTTCACCCTCTTCGTCACCGCGACGCTCACCTTTTTTTACTTTTCGCATCAACAGGAAAGGTTCTCAAAGAAACTTCTTTTCCTTTCCCTCGCCGGCGTCTTTTTTGGACTCGGCTTCCTCACAAAGGGTCTCGTGGCGCTGGTGATAGTGGTCCTTGCGGTGACACCCTTCATGATATGGGAGCGCAGGTTTATTGAACTTTTGAAACTATTTTGGATCCCCCTCGTGGCGGCGGCCGTCGTCGCGCTGCCCTGGTCCATTCTCATCCATCTCACAAACAGCGACTTCTGGCACTACTTCATCTGGACTTCTCACATAGAGCGATTTGTCGGGGGGAGCGCCTCCACCAATCTTCATTCGGAGCCGTTCTGGTACTACCTCCCCATTCTATTAGGCGGTACGGCACCGTGGATCATCCTGCTGCCGTCCGTCATTTCAGGGGTGAAAAGAGAAGACTTCACAAAGCCGATATTCCGATTCACGCTGTGCTGGCTCATCTTTCCGCTCCTGTTCTTTTCCGTCTCCTCCGGCAAGCTGGGAACCTATATCCTTCCCCTGCTGCCGGCTGTGGCGATACTTTTTACCATCGGCCTTCACTCATATATCAAAAGCGGGCATAACAAATCCTTTTCCTACAGCACGGCGTTTCTGGGGGCGGTCATGTGGATAACGCTGCTCTACCTCATCGTTTCCTTCTTCATACACGATCCGAAATTCGCGCTTTTCTCGCGAGATGAATTGCCCAAACGTGTGGGGGCCTTCGTCTGTGTCGGCCTCTGGATGATCCTTCTCATCCGGTTATACGGGGCGAAAAAGTTGAAGACCGCCGTTTTTACATTCGCCCTCGCCCCGTTGTTTCTTTTGGTTTCATCCCCGTTGATCTTTCCGGATGTCGTCAAGGAGCACAAGATTCCGGATGGTTTCTATACCGAATACTGCCAAAACATCGAGCCGGACGCGATGGTCCTGGGCTACAAGCATTCCGCATACGTTGCGGCATGGTACCTCAAAAGAGACGATATTTATTTCTATATCAACCCCGGTGTGCTGAAATATGCGCTCGCCCATGACGATCAGATGGATCGCGTAATCGATATAGATGAGTTTCCCGTGATCGTCGAAGAAAAATCACGAACCACACCGGTCTATCTCTTTCTGAACGGCTATCAATATGATCGCTATCTCGACAAACTCCCGGAGCCGGCATCCATCGATATATACGGAATTTTTTTGATCTTGAAATTTTAGCAATAACTGTTCTCATCCTTCTACCCAAAAAGAGAATCGTTCTTCGAAATAGAAATCTTGAGAAATCTCCCTGTATTGTGTATAGTGCCGGAACAAGACGCTCTACCGGTGTCTGATTACTCATTGAAGGAAACACATCATGGAAAAACGATGGTATTTCTATATTTTGATCCTTGCTCTCTTGTGCACGGCGCTCTATTTTCCGGGCCTGGGGGTCAGGGATCTGTGGAATCCGAACGAGCCGAACTTCGCGGAAGCCGCCAGGGAGATGATGGCGTCCGGCGACTATACGGTTCCCACCCGAAACGGCGAGCCTCTGGGAATGAAGCCCGCCCCCTATTACTGGTTGATCATCGGAAGCTCCTACATAACCGGGGGCCTCACGGAGACCGCCGCCCGCCTTCCCTCGGCCCTGTTCGGGATGCTGACGGTGCTTGTGGTCTTTTGCCTGGCCCGGCGGGTCATGGAGGACGAGTGGGCGTTTCTCGCGGCGCTCATCTTCGCCACCATTCCCCGTATCATGTGGCAGGCCCGATGGGTGGAGGCGGATATGACACTCCTTTTCTTCATCACCCTCTGTCTCTACTTGTTCCTTCGCGGATTCGAATCCCTGGACGACAAAGGCAAGAAGCGCCTGTTTTTCATCCTCGGATACGCCGCGGCGGCGGGTGCCGTGCTCATCAAGGGCCTTGTGGGCGCGGTGGTGCCCGCTGTGGTGATCATCGCGTATCTTGCAGTGACGAGGGATCCAAAAAAGATACTCAAGATGGAGCCGATTCTGGGTCCGATCGTCTTTCTGGCCATCGCCCTGCCGTGGTATCTCGCCGCGGGATCGCACACATCCTCCACCGCCGGGGGGGAGGGCTATCTCTACGAGCTGGTGATCCGCCAGAACTTCGTGCGGTTCTTCAGCGCCTTCAATCACGACGAGCCCATATACTATTTCATCGGGATATTCTTCGGCGATTTCGCCCCCTATTCACTCATCTTTCCCGCATCGGTGGTCTGGGCGTTTAAGACCAGAGACGAGATGCCCAAGGGGATCATGTCCTTTTTCCTCACCTGGTTCTTCGCGGTGCTCATTTTCTTTTCCCTGTCCGACTCCAAGCGCACCCCCTACATCATGCCGCTCTATCCCGCCGCCGCCGTCCTCACCGCCTGGCTGGTTCGGGCGTGGATTCAGGATGTGCTTGACGGGTGGTACTGGGTGAAGGTGCCGGCCTGGATCATCTCCATCAGCCTCGCCGTATCAGTGGTCGGCTGCGTGATCTTCCTGTTAAATCCGTGGGGGATCTTTTCGCCGCTCTACCTCGAAGCCGTGGAACACGGCGTCGGTGCCGACATGATCCGAACGATGGCCGTCCCCGCCCTGGTGCTCTTAGGCGTCTGTACTGCGGCGCTCATCGTATCCCTGGCACGGGACCGGCGCCGTGCGTGGACCGTGGCCCTGGCATTGACCCTGGGCGTTGTGATGCTCTACACCCAGTTGAAAATATTGCCGCCGATCGACGAGTATAAATCGGCAAAACCCATCTCGGAATATATCGCAGCCCACCTGGAAGATGAGGACGGCTTTGGTGGGTATTCCCCGGACGACGACTTCATCTGGTATGGCTACATGTTCTACACCGGTCGATACATCGACCTGTTCAACACCCCCGAGGACCTGGCGTCGTACTACCAGCGGGATAGTCGGGTCGTCGTCATCATGCGGGACAGGTATTTTGAAGAGCTTCCCGAAGATATTTTGGAAGAGATCGAGACGGTTCAACCCTTTCAAGTGGGCCACAAGGAAATGATGCTCACGTCCAACGAGGAGTTGTAAGTCTTCATGCGCCGACGACCCGCACCCCGAAAGGAAGAATGAATGGAGTCTGAACGGGAACGACGGACGGGAGCGCTCCTCATGCTGGTGGGCGCGGCCCTGCTCTGGAGCACCGGGGGACTTCTGATCAAGTCGGTCTCGTGGCATCCCATGGCCATCGCCGGCATGCGGGGGATCATCGCGGGGCTTTTGGTGCTGTTGGTGGTCCGTCGGCCCCAGTTCACCTGGTCCGCGGCACAGATCGGAGGGGGCGTTGCCTATGCCGCCACGGTGATCCTCTTTGTACTGGCGAACAAGCTCACCACCGCCGCAAACGCCATCCTGCTCCAGTTCACCGCACCGATCTACGTGGCGATCTTCGGCCCCTGGTTCGTGGGCGAGCGCACCACAAAGTTCGACTGGTGCATCGTCCTGACGGTGTTTCTCGGCATTGGCCTGTTTTTCTGCGATTCCCTGGACACCGGGGGGCTTGTGGGGAACATTCTTGCCGTGGTGAGCGGCGTCACCTTTGCCTGGGTCGCGCTGTTTGTGCGCAGGCAGAAAAAGGGGTCAACCCTTGAATCCCTGCTCATCGGAAATGTCCTGGCGGCCCTCATCGGCCTTCCCTTCATGTTCACGTCCATGCCGGACGCTCGAAGCTGGACCTGCCTGATTCTCCTGGGTGTGTTCCAGTTGGGGCTTTCCTACATCCTTTTTGTGACCGCGGCGAAACGGGTGCGGGCCCTGGACTCCATCCTCATCACCGTGCTCGAGCCGCTTCTGAACCCGGTTTGGGTGTTTCTGCTCCTGGGCGAGCGCCCAGGCAAATGGGCCCTGGTCGGCGGGGGGGTCGTTATCGTTGCGGTGACCGTCCGTGGGATCATCATCGCCCGGCAGGACAGGGATGCGGCGCTGTTGCGCCAGCAATTGCCGGCGCCCACGGGGACGCCTCCGGAGAACCCGCCTTTCCCCTCGGATACAAAACGAAACCGATAACAATCGGCCGATCCCTCCGGACACCCCTTCCCCGGGGAGAAACGGCATTCGGAGGGGAGGCGGGCCCTGTAAACACCGGCCCGGGAACGGATAAGGCTTGACGACCGTCAGTTCGTCTCGAGGGAACCTACGTCTCCGCCGGACAGATCGGCATCGTAAAAGGAGTGGTTCTCCGGCAGTACCAGGAAAAGCGCCGTGGAGTCGTCGATCTCTGCGATCGCATCACTGATTTCGCAGCCAAATACGTGGCCGCCTGCGCTCCTATCGTCGGTCACAAAGTGCATGTGAAATCCCGCGACATTGATCCCCGCCGCCGAATCGGGGAAGTAGAATCCGACCATGGTGCCGGACACGTCTTCCAGTTCGAATATCGCCTGGTGTTCGATGGCCTCCGCCAGAGGAGGATAGGGAGGCGTCTGGCGGGGGACGCTGCGGACCGTCATGCGGGAAAACATGCCCGATACGACGATTGTATAAAAGATGTTTTCCGACGGCATCTTTTCTTTCAGGGCGGCCGTCAAACCATCGTAGTCGATATCGGAAACCGGAAACGACCGATCCCCCTGGAAATAGGTGACGACGGCAAAGGGCGTTGTGGCGTCATCGGGGATAACGTGCACACTGCCGTCCACGGCGATTCGATAAAAGATGCCGTCTACGGCGATCATCTCCCCGTCCAGGCCGTCCACGGTCCCCAGACCCGTATCCCCCATCATCACAAGCTCGGAAAACTCGGCGGCTCCGTCATAACAGCCGGCCAAAAGAGCATCAATGGTCGAGATCTGGTACAGGGCGTCTCCCCCGTGCAGCATACACACACAGCCCGACAACCCGAAACAAAGACATACCAATACAGCGACACATGCCGCTGTCATGCGTTTTTTATTATTCATACATCCTCCATATGGGTAAGAAAGTATATCAAATATTCTGAGAAAGCCAATCAAATTCCCCACAGATTCATCCGAAACGGATGTGCCTCTTCAACGTCGGACGGTACAATACACGAACGAGGGTGCGCAATCATCCACTGACAACATACTGAAATTACAAAATAGTTGGCTTTTCCAATATTTCTCGTCCTGTTTTCATTCAAATCAAAATGTGGTATCATCATACATGCTTTATTGCGAGTGTCTGTAATAGAAAGATATTGCATTCACGCATCGGCATCAATCATACATGATTCATTCACATATAAAAAACGTTTTGTCAATCATGGATCATCCTTCGGTGAATCAGACATGAAACGAACAGCAAAAAAACACCCGCAGACAGATTCCCTCTCGTCCCAAAAACGGGAAAATGAGGATCTGAAGAAACACATAGAGCGGCTTACAAAAGAGGTGCAATCCTCCCGTGAAAATGAAACACGGTTTCGGGAAATAGTCAAACGCAGCTATGATATCATCTTCATGATACATCCCGACACAACGATCACGTTCGTGTCTCAGTCGGTCAAGAGCGTCATCGGCCTCTCTCCCCGGCAGGTCATCGGCACCTCTGTGTTCGACTATTTACCCTCCGATGAACAGAACACGGTTCGGGATCATATCTCCGAGGCCCTGGCGGGCAAAAACGTGCCAAATTTTCAGCTTTCTGTTCACCGGAAAGACGGCTTGACAGCCACCATAGAGGCAAACTTCACACCGATAGTCAGAGACGGCGAAATCATCGGCATCCAGGGCATCGCTCGTGATCTTACCGCCCGAAAAAACATGGAACAGGCCCTAAAAGATACAAATGAAAAATACCGTCTGGTGGTTGAGAACTCCCACGAGGCCATCACCATCACTCAGGAAGGCACGATCAAATACGCGAATCCCCGGGCGCTTGAGATCAGCGGGTATACCCTGGAAGAATTGACCGCTCTCTCATCCTACATGGACATCATTCATCCCGACGACCGCCTCGAGGTTTTCGAACAGGAGGCGTATCGTTGGGAAAACAATATCCCAATGCACGGGTATGAATTTCGCATCATCGATAAGGCCGGCACAGTAAAAACTCTCCATATCAATACGATATTCATACTATGGGATGAGCGGCGCGCCTCCCTGGAATTTATGAACGATATCACCAAACAAAAGAAGACCGAGGCCGCCCTGAGACACACAACCGATCAGTATCGCCTGGTGGTGGAAAACGCGTATGAAGCCATCACTATCACTCAGGACGGCACGATCAAGTACACAAATCCCCGGGCCGTACAAATCATCGGCTACAGCACAGAGGAGCTGCTCTCTCTTCCGTCTTACATGGAGCTTATTCACCCGGACGATCGGCGGCGGGTGCTGGAAAACGAGAGCGTCTCGAGAAATGAAACAGACGTCTACCGTTACGACTTCCGCATCAACACCAAGAAAGGTGAGACACGATGGATCGAAATAAACGCGGTCAACATCGAATGGGAGGGTCGGCACGCCTCTTTGGACTTTCTCACCGACGTAACCGATAGAACTTTGGCGAAAAACGCCCTGACGGAATCGGAAGAAAAGTACCGCCAGGTGGTGGAAAACGCCCATGAGGCCATCACCATCACCCAGGACTACACGATCAAGTACGCAAATCCTCGTGCCGTTGAGATGAGCGGCTACTCCATGGAAGAGATACAATCCGGCTCATACATGGATTTTCTCGTGCATCCCGACGATAGGGAACAGCTTCTTGAACACGACGATTTACGCACCGACCAGCTGACCTTCACCTATGAATTTCGATATATCACAAAAGACAATCGGACCAGATGGGCGGAGGTCAATGCCGTTTTCATCCAGTGGGAGGGAAAAGAGGCGTCTCTTGATTTCATCCAGGATGTGACGGATCGTAAAGAGGCGGAGTGTGCCCTTCGGGAATCCGAGGAGAAATACCGCTTGGTTTCGGAAAACGCCAACGAGGGCATCATGATCGTCCAGGACGGAACCTTTCAATACGTCAACCCGAAAACTCTGTCGATTACCGGATTCACCGAAAGCGATGCGGTGGGTCGTTCCTTTTTGGAGTTTCTCCATCCTGACGACGTCGAGATGGTACGCCAAAATCATCAGAAGCGATTAAACGGTGAGGATGTCCCCGATCATTACAGTTTCCGTATTATCGATAATTTCGGCAGGACCAGGTGGATAGACAACCACCCGGTGGTCATGAACTGGCACGGAAAGATGGCCGTACTCAATTTCATCACGGATATCACCGAACGCAAGAAGAATGAAGAGGAGCTCCATCAATATCGAAACCATCTTGAGGAACTGGTTTCACAGCGTACCAATCAGCTCTCCGAAACCAATACACAACTCCGTATGGAAATTCGGGAGCGAAAGCTGGCCGAAAAGGCGCTCATCCAATCGGAAAAGAAATATCGAGACCTGATTGGAAACATCGATGATATCATTTACATCGTTGATGATGAAGGAAGAATCCGGTACACCAATGATGCATTTGAAAGAATCTCGGGTTATAAAACAACGGACCTCAACGACAAGGTTTTTTCTGAAATCATCGTGCCTGAATCCTTCGTCCGAGCCGAAGAGATATATAAGGAGCAGTTGAGGGGGAAAAACGTCGGTACCTTTGAGCTTGAGTTTTTCGCAAAAGACGGAAGTATCATCGTTCTCGAAATAAAAGAACGCCTCGTCTGGAACAAGGACCGGGTCATTGAAATTCACGGTATCGGCCGCGACGTGACCGAAAAAAAGCGGGCCGAAGAGGCGCTCAGGAAATCCGAGGAAAAGTACCGCCTTGTGGTGGAAAACGCCCAGGAGGCCATTACCATCACCCAGAACGGCATCATCAAATACGCAAATCCCCGGGCCCTGGAGATCGGGGGATACGACATGCATGAGCTGTCGTCCCTGCCGTTTATAGAAATCGTCCATCCTGACGATCGAGAAAAGATTGTCGATCAGGATTCAATCCGGTCCCAGGAGGTCTCGCGCACCTATGACTTTCGTATACTCACCAAGGACGGCAGAATTCGATGGATCGAGATGAACACGGTCACCGTCGAATGGGAGGGTGAAATGGCCTTCCTGGACCTGTTCAACGACATTACCGAACGAAAGGAAGCACAGGAACGTCTTGCGGAAAGCGAAGCCCGGTATCGAGAGTTGGTGGAAAACATCAACGATATACTGTTTGACATCACCGTAGATGGATCGATAACCTATATCAGCCCCGCCATTGAGCGAATACTCGGTATCAAGCCGGAGGATTTCATCGGAAACGGGTATCATCGTTTCATTCACCCGGAAGACCTCTCGCAGCTTCGGAAAAAAGTGATAAGAACACGAATAGGCGAACAGGAACCGTTCGAATTCAGGATGCTCACCGCCGACGGCGATATCCGCCATATTCGAACATCCGCGCGGCTGAATACGGAAAACGGTGTCCCGAAAAGCTTGATCGGCGTCGCCACCGACATCACCGTGGAAAAAGAGGCCCTGGAAAAACTGGAGAGCTCGAGAACCCAGCTCGACGCCCAGTACCGCTCCATACCCCTTCCAACATATACCTGGCAGAAAACCGACGATGATTTTACCCTCATCGACTGCAACGACGCGGCCATTAAAATCACCCAGGGCGGAGTGAACGACTTCATCGGAATCCGTCTCTCAGAAATGTATGAACATGATCCGCAGACCAGAGCGGACATGCATCGCTGTTTTACGGAAAAGAAGCTAATCACCCAGGAGATGAACTATCGTTTCAAGACCACCAATATAGTGCGTCACCTGATTGTGTATTACTCATATGTCCCCCAGAACCTTGTGCTGGTCCACACCATGGACATCACCGATCGAAAGAAAGCGGAAAAAAGGCTTGCAGACAGCGAGGCACGATACCGCGGCATCGTCGAAGATCAGACCGAATTGGTGTGTCGATTCAAAAAGGACGGCACCCTGACGTTCGTCAATCCGGCATTCTGCCGGTATTACAATACTCCCGAAGACGAACTGCTGGGGAAAAACCTTTCCTTGTTCTCCCACGACGAGGATCGGGAAATGCTCAAAGCATATTTCGATTCCTTCACGAAGGATGAGCCGATCAAGAGAAACGAACACCGAACCGTACTGACCGACGGGACCGTCCGCTGGCAGCACTGGAGCGATCGCGCGCTGTTCGATGAATCGGGAACGCTCATCGAATTCCAGTCCACCGGCAGGGACATTACCGAGCGCATTCATGCGGAACAGGAACTCATTCGCGCGAAAGATGAACTTGACGACAAGGTGAAGGAACGCACGATCAACCTCAACGAAGCAAAGGAAAAACTTGAACGGGAGCTGGTTGAGCGGCTCTTTGCGGAAAAGAGTCTGAAAGAATCACGGAAAGAGGCGCAGATGCTTTCCAAGAAATTGCTCACGGCTCAAGAGGATGAGCGAAAACGCATCGCCCAGGAGCTGCATGACAGCGTCGGTCAATTGCTCTCGACGATCAAGTTCCAGGTGGAAAACGCCTGCGAGGACCTCGCACGGTCATATCCGGGAGGAGACATCTCTTCTCTGAAACGGCTGGTGCCGGCGATACAGATGACGATCAAGGAGATACGGGGAATCGTAAAGAACCTGCGTCCCTCTCTGCTGGACGACCTGGGAATCCTGGCGACGATTTCGTGGTTTGTACGAAACTTCATGTCCAGCCGACCCGGCATACAGGTGGACAGCCATCTGTACATCCACGAACACGAAATTCCCGAGCATCTCAAGATCATTATTTATCGCATCCTGCAGGAATCCTTCAACAACATCGCCAAACACGGGCAGGCCGATCAGATAACACTGCTCTTGCGCAAGAACAACGGGAACATCGAGCTGTCGATTGAAGACAACGGCACGGGATTTGATGAAATCAAGGCCGGAAACCTGGAGAAATCCGGCCTGGCCTTTGGAATAACCAGCATGCGGGAGCGGGTTATCTTTTCGGGTGGGTCGTTTACAATGAATTCAGAAGAGGGGGAGGGCACGATTATTCAGGCATCATGGCCGTTTAAGGAAACTCCTCTTACGCGACAAGACCTTTCTTGATCGCATAGGCGGTCAGGGCGGAGACGGTTCGTGCGCCGATTTTTCGCATAATGTTTGCCCGGTGTTTTTTCACCGTCTTTTCGCTGATAAACAGGTATTCGGAGATTTCCCTGTTCTTGTATCCCTCCGCTACGAGTTTCAGCACTTCCCGTTCCCGGGGGGACAGTGTCTGCCAGACGCTGTCATCCCGGGGTGAAGCCCTTCCATCAAGGAAACCATCGATAACCTTGTTCGAAATACCGGTACAGATATAGCGCTTTCCCATTACCACGTTTTCCACGGCGAACAACAACTCGTCCTTGGTGGAATCCTTAAGCACATATCCATCGGCCCCGGCTTTAAATACTTCTATGATATATTCTTCATCCTCGTGCACCGTCAGCACCAACACCCGGATATCCGGGCTCTGCCTCTTGATTTCACGGATCGCGTCGATGCCGCTGAGGCGGGGCATCGAGAGGTCCATAAGCACCAGATTCGGCCTTTTCCGCTCCACGGAATGCACCGCATCCAGTCCGTCCACCGCCTCCCCCACAACCTGATATCGATCCCTGATCTTTTCATCATCGAACATGGCCTTGAGACCTTCCCTGAGGATGGTATGGTCCTCGGCGATGAAGATTTTATGCTTGTGCGCGTCCATGGTCTCTCAGTTTAATAGATAGAAGAAGACAAGAAGTATTCGGTGCCGCTTTTCCGACAGTATTCGATACCTTACGCCCCGGGTAGAGATGTTTCAGAATAGATAATCACACACGGAAACACCATAGACGATGGGAGGGGACCGAAAAATATGATGTGTCAGTATTCTCTCGTCTCTTTTCCCTTTTTTACTTCACCCTTTTTCATTGTTAGAATACCATGTATTTGTTCCTCTGTAAACAATTATATGAGATAGATTTATTTTTATTTATCGATCATTTCATTGTCCATTATTTTTAAAAAAAACCTTCCGGAGGTTTTCATCCCCCCTTCGTTCGGGTATAATGACACCGTATGGTGTCTGTCCATGTCCCGGATTTCCGGAAAGCCGAAAGGGAACATCTTCATGCCCTTGCTCCTGGGACTTGACGTGGGAAGTTCATCGGTAAAGGCGGCGCTGGTGGAGGCCGACTCCGGTACAGTGTTGGCCCATGCCGTATCCCCCGAACACGAGCTGCCGATCACGGCGCCCAAACCGGGCTGGGCGGAACAGGACCCGGAGATCTGGTGGGAACACGTGAAAAGGGCGGTTCGACTCCTGGCCCGGGACTCAGGCGCCGATCTCACGAGAGTCAGGGCCGTGGGCATCTCCTACCAGATGCACGGACTGGTCATCGTCGATGACACGCATGCCGTGATTCGGCCCGCCATCATCTGGTGCGACAGCCGGGCGGTCTCCATCGGGAAGAAGGCCTTTGGTGAGATCGGCCCGTCCGTCTGTTTTTCCCACATCTTGAACTCGCCGGGAAACTTCACCGCGTCGAAGCTTGCGTGGGTCAGGGAACACGAGCCCGACGCCTTCGGCCGCATCTCAAAATTCATGCTCCCCGGAGATTACATCGCCCATCGCCTGACCGGTGAGATCACCACGACCCCTTCGGGTCTCTCCGAGGGGATGCTGTGGGATTTTTCAAAGGGTGCCGTGGCCGACCTCGTCCTGGAGCATTACGAAATCCCCCCCGATCTCCTCCCCCGAGCACTTCCCACCTTCTCGATCCAGGGCGTCGTCACCCGAAATGCCTCGGACGAGCTGGGCATCCCCACGGATGTCGTCGTATCCTACCGGGCAGGTGATCAGCCCAACAACGCGTTTTCCCTGGGCGTGTGCGAGCCGGGAGAGGTGGCCGCCACGGCGGGAACGTCCGGCGTGGTATACGGTGTGGGGGATAGAATCGTCTTCGACGAGGCCTCCCGGGTCAATACCTTCGTTCACGTAACCCACACCAAGGAATCACCCCGTTACGGCGTTCTCTTGTGCGTAAACGGAGCCGGCATTCTCAACAGCTGGCTCAAGCACAATATCATGAGTATAGATGATCTCGCTTTCGACTATCCGGAGATGAACAGCCGTGCCGCCCAGGCGCCTGTGGGATCCGAGGGGCTTTTTGTCTTCCCGTTCGGCAACGGGGCCGAGCGGACACTGGGAGACAGAAATCCGGGGGCCATGATACACGGTCTGAACTTCACCGTCCACGATCGCCGCCATCTCTTGCGGGCGTCCCAGGAGGGAATCGTCTTCGCCCTGAAGTACGGCGTCGATATCATGAGGGATATCGGCCTTGCCATACACATCGTCCGGGCCGGCCGGGCGAATATGTTCTTGAGTCCGCTGTTCCGTGAGGCGTTCGTCAACACCGTCAACGCCCACCTGGAAATCTACAACACCGACGGTGCTGTGGGGGCGGCCCGGGGCGCCGGCGTGGGCGCCGGCATCTATCCCGATGTCGCCGACGCCTTTGCCGGCCTCAAAACAGAGATGGTCCTGGAACCGGACGATATCCTCGCCTCGTCGTACACGGCATGCTACGAGCGCTGGCGGGAAGAGCTGGAGAACCGTCTTGCGACCCTCGACTGACAATTCTTAAAACGGAGTCTCGATATGAATCGAATCGAACGGGTGAAGGCCGCCGTTCATTTCACCGGCCCCGATCGTCCGCCGGTGTTCAAGGCGGGCCTGGCCGACTTTTTCCCCCTGGTAATGATCCCGCCAAAAACCTGGACACCGGGACATCTCACTCATGAAGAGGGATTGTTCCCCTATTCCCAAGACGAGATGGCCGTCAAATTCCGCATGTGGCGGTGGAAAAAACCGACATGGGCAAAGGCCCCAAAGTACAGAAACTGGCTTGACCTCCCCCGAAAAGAGATCGACGAATGGGGCGTCGTCTGGTCCCAGACCGGAAAGCACGACTCCATCGGGCACCCTCTCGCCCCGGCGCTGGAGAGCTGGGACGACTACGACGAATACCTCTCCCGATACAACCCGGACCCGAAGGATGAGACCCGGTACCGATTATTCACCCGATTGAGCAGACTTCTCGGAAGGCGGTACTATCGACTTGGAATTCTATGGAATCTGGGCCCCTTCGGCATGGCTGCGAACATCCGGGGCTTCAATCGGTTTCTCATCGACCATCGAAAGCACCCCGAACACGTGAAAAAACTCCTCTCCCACATCACCACTATTTTCATTGAGAGCATGAGGATGTGGCACGCCACAGGCGCCAAGCCCCACGGCTTCATTATGTATGACGACCTGGGCGACCAGCTCAATCCTTTCATGTCCCCCGCCCTCTTCCGCGAGTTCTACGAGCCGGTCTACCGCCCAATCATCGAGGAATCACACAGGCTCGGCTGTGAGATCATCCTCCACTCCTGCGGCAAGGTGGACCCGCTCATCCCCTCCTTCATCGAGTGGGGACTGGACGCGTTTGAGTTCGACAGTCCCCGCATGTGCGGCTATCCGGACCTGGCCCCCTACCGGGGGAAGATCGCATTCTTCGGCTGCGTGAACATCCAGACCATCTACTCCCGGGGAACCCCGGACGAGTGCCGTCGGGAGGTCTGGCACATGATCAGAAACCTGGGGACGGAAAAGGGCGGATTCGGGGCGTATTTCTACCCCGAGACCCACCACATCGGGGCGTCAAAGGAAAACGTCCGGGCATTCCGGCAGGGGTTGAAGGATTTCGGCGTGTACGCGAACATACCGAAATCGTGGTGGGAGCATCCGACGCCCGACGAGTGGCAGGACCCGGAGGTGCCGCCGCTGCCGCCCGCGCCATAGGAGCCGGATACAATAACCCCTATTCATGGAGCAAAACACGTCATGGGCATGAACCGGAAGGAATTCAGAAACCCGACATTCGACGAACGGACGAGAACCTACATCAACTCCCCCACGTATCGCGGATTTCCCCTTGGGGGCATCGGGACCGGCGGCGTCTCCCTGTTTGCCGACGGAGACTTTTCCGAGTGCCGGACGGCGTACAATTGGTTCCGTGCGGTCAGGGACCTCCGGGGATCCTTCTTCGCCCTGCGGACGGAGGACGCTCGGGGCACGATTACGAGCCGGCTGCTCAGGAAGACCCATCACCACTCCCGGGAATTTTCCGTCCCGAATATCGCCGAAACACGGTTCAGGGGACGAGTGCCGCACTTCGAGCTTGATTTCGTGGACGAATCACTCCCGGTGACGGCGAAGCTTTCCGGCTTCACACCACTGATACCCCACAACGAAAAAGACAGCAGTGTGCCGGCGGCCCTCTTCGACCTTGTCGTGACAAACCCGACGGACCACGCACTTACGGTCAGCGCGCTCTTTTCCTGGCAGAGCCCCCTGGGGATAACCGGCACCGCAGGCAGCCCCCTGACATGGAAACACACATTCAAAACCGATGTGAGCCGATACTGTAAAAACCGACTCCCCGCGGGAGACATCGCCGGGGTGTCCTTCGGCATCGATACCGACTTCGACCCCAAAGACACCCGGAGGCGGGCGGTGGGAGAGCAGCTCATCGCCACGGAAATCCGAGACGATCGTACCGTCTCCACGTGCCCCACCTGGGATGAAAAAAAGAGCGTCCCTTCCTTCTGGGAGGAGTTCACCGGGGCCGGTCGCATCTCCCCCGCATTCGGCACGGGAGGAAAGAGCGGCGCCGTGTGCGTGGAGGTCATCGTGTCGCCGGGGGAATCGGAGACCGTCCCCTTCTACCTGATCTGGCACTCGCCCCATTACGTGCTCCAGAAGGAGGCCCGGAAAAAGCTCCGAAAAAAAGTCTTTGACGGTATTGATTACGGCACCTTTGCACAGAACAGCTTCGACGGCACAGGCGAGGTACTGAGCTACCTCATCCGGGAAAAAGAGCGGCTCTTTGCCGAGACGATGGAGCTTCCCGGCATCCTGACCGATCCGGAGGTCACGGACCTTCCGGAATGGCTGATTGATGTGGTGCTGAACGCCACAGACTCCATGCTCACCAACACCGTCCTGACGAAGACCGGCGATTACTCCATGATCGAGGGGATGGACTGGCAGTTCATCAAACGGTTTCAGAACAGCTTCTGGCCCTTCGGCGGCCTCACCGGGACCAACGACCAGCGCCTGTCCTCGCACCCCTATTCGTCAGTCTTCTTCCCGGGGCTCGACAAAAGCGAACTCGAAACCTTTCGCGACCTGGCCCACGCCGACGGCGGCAAGGTGCCCCACGGCAACGGCGGCGCGGAGATCGCCCTGGGAGACGCCGACACCCCCTACAGTAAGCCCATCCCCTGGATAAACGACGGCAAGAACGACTGGCCGGACCTGACCTGCTCGTTGATACTCCAGATGGGAAAGCTCATCAAGATCACCGGCGATCTCGACCTCCTATACGCGTCCTGGAGGCCGTTTCTCGAGATGACCGAGTATCTCCTGACCCTGGTGGAGAACAACGTGCCCGAGGGGTCCAGCACCTACGACGTCTTCTCGTTTGAGCCCTGCTTTCTTTACCACGCGACCCTCTACGCCGCCGCCAACCGGATGCTGGCGGATCTTTCGCGGCACATCCCGGACGACCTGGACCCGGACATTGTCAATCACCGGGCGGCCTTCATCGAGAGGGCAAAAGCATGCGAGGAAACCTTGACTGAAAGACTCTGGATGGCGGATAAAGGCTACTTCCGGGCCGCCGCCGACAACGAGCACCTCTTCCAGGGGGGGCTCGCCGGGGACTGGATCTGCCGCTACGCGGGCTTACACCCCGTCATCGAGCCGAACCGCGCCCGGTCCCACAGCCTGATCCAGCACGACATACTGGTGAAAGCCGCGAAAGAGCGGGGCAAAAACAGGACCTCCTTCGGCGGCGCGCCGCTGCCGTACAACGAGGCGGGACTGGACAAAAAGGAGGTCCCCATCTGGCTCTTCGGCGTCATCCGGTTCTGGGGATATAACTACATTTACCAGGCGCTTTCCTATCAGGCGTTCGAGGCGATATACCTGGGGAATACGGCCGAGGGGTTGGAGCTGATTAAAATGGTCTACGACAAGGTCTACCGGGAGGGATACCCCTGGGACATGAATCTGATGGGGCTTCCCGGATTCGTCTACATGACCCACCCGGTCATGTGGGCGCTCTTCAACGCCCTGACCGGCGCGGCGATGGACGTGCTCACCGGCACGCTCACGCTTTCCCCGAAGGCCCTTCCGGGGAAAACATCCCTCACGCTCCCGGTCTTCTTCCCCCGGTTCTGGCTGGCCGTCTCTTGGGATGAGGTGAAACAGTCGGGAACCGTCCGGGTGCTCAAGACCTTTCCCGCAGACGATCTCACAAAACAAAGGCCCGTGTCCCTCAGAGACGGGGCGTTCGTGCTCAACGAGTTGATCCTCACGGGGAGAGACGATCGTACCCGGACGATCGACCTTGGGGGCTTCATGATCGAGGAGGGGGCGGGGTTCGATTTCTCGCTGTAGGGGCGTTACGGCGAGGGGGAGGGGAGGGGCGAGGCGGGTGTGCCCACAGACATCCCCGTCACGTCATCGGACACCTCCCGGACGAAGAACTCCTGTGAGAAGGTGATGTTCGGCTCAGGGCCGGAGGAGTCGATCCGGTAGTGATAATCTTCGATGTCCGGGGATTCGAAGACCGAGGGATTTTCGCCGGTGTAGGCGTAGATATACACGGGCGGGCGAATCCGATAGCAGCACATGGTGGCGTCGGCGATGCTCCAGCCCGCCCCGGGGAGATACACCTCGGAAAAGGCATGGGAATCCAGATCGTCGGTGCCGAAATAGACATACCCGTTGCCCTTGCGTGCGGGAATGCCCACGGCCCGAGCCAGAGCCAGGATCGAGTCGGTGTATTCATTGCAGTCGCCGACGCATGATCCCAGCGCGCGAAACGCCCCCACCATCGGCCCCTGGAACTGGTAGGTGAAATTGCTCAGGACATGCCAGTAGATGGAACCCGCCTTGCCGCAGAGGGTCTCGTCCCCGACCGTGATGCGTCGGGCAGTATCGACAACGAAGCCCCGGTTCGATTCGATCAGCGGCTCCGGCTCCAGAAACTCGTCGATGACCGCCCCGCTGCACGTCTCCGGCACATCATACACCCCCCGCATCCTGACGAGATAGTCCATCTCCACCCTGATGTCCGCCTTCGGCCCGACGTTGAAAAACTCGAAGCGATAGAATCGATTGCCGTAGTTATCGGTGATAATGCTGTAATCGGTGATGTTCACCGTAGCCTCCAGGACATCCTGGTAGTCCTCGAACGACTCGATGACCGGGACGATCAGCTCCACCCGATCCGCCGTCCCCGATCCCCCGGCATGGCTCATCGTAATGTGGTTGGAAAACCGCACCAGACGATCAGGCCGGTTTTCGTACGAAAAGGAGTAGCTCCCTCCCGTGTTGGGGGTGGATATCTTGACGAAGAATCCGCCGGACAGCGGCACCTCCACCGACCGGGCGTTGCGATAGGTAAAGGACGACATGTTCGATTTTCCGTCCCCGTTGATCAGTTCAACGTGGAAGTTTCCGCCCTGAATCGGTCCCGGGAAATCGAGGAAGAAGTCGGCCGCATCGCTCACCAGGTATATCACGTCCGCGTCGTGTGCTCCCGCGAGATCTCCGGAGACCGTCACGCGCCCGCCGTCTATATACCGCTTTGTCCCGTCGTCTTCCAGGGCGCTCCGCTCAAGCAGCAGCTTTGCCGCCTCGTCGATATGATACTCCACGCTCCAGGAGCCGGTCCCCGCCCGGGAATAGACGGAGACATAGAACACGCCGCCGCCGATGAGCTGGATGATTGTGCCGTTATCCAGGTCGAAATCCCCCAGCACCGTCGTCCGATCCTCGCCCACCACCTTCACCCAGAAATCCACGGCCCCCTCCGGATAGGAAAACGAAAGCTCCACCAATTCGTCGATGCCTGTGTCGATACTGAAGCTGTGGGTATCCCCCGGGGCCCTGAGAGAGCCGGAGCGGATATCGGCGAACGACACGGCGGACAGCGTGGTCAGCGCCAACACCATCGCCGCACATACTATCAGGGGAGCCGTTCTTTTTTTGTTCATCGTCATCGCAGGCCGTCGGAACGTCAGACAATAGGTTTGTGATGGTATTGATTATATCATGGTTTCGAAAAATCTCATCTCAATGGTCCGTGGAAATCACACGGAAATTTCGTTTATACAGCACCTCCCCGAACCCGATTGGATTGGTATCCCCCTTTGAATCCCGGACAAAAATGCTTGAGAAATAAACGGTATTGACTTACAATATGCGAACCCGAGTGGTACGGTTCAGCACACAGATCGATCCAATTATTTGAATAGATCTACCAAATAAAACAAGGGGGAGAAGAACATGCGGGATAATAAGCTATCGGTGGGCGTGAAGATGGGCTACGGCGTGTGTGACATGGGGGGGAACCTCTTCTTCACCGCCATGGCCTTCGTTTTTCTGTTCTATCTCACGGACGTGGTGCTCATCAAGCCGGCCCTGGCCGGGGTGATCGTGGCGGTCGGGAAAATCTGGGACGCCGTGACGGACCCCGTAGTCGGCTTTATCTCCGACAGGACGGAGACCCGATTCGGCAGGAGGCGGCCCTTCATGCTGGCGGGAGCCTTTCCCCTCTTCGTCGCAACGGTCATCATGTTCACCAACCCGCTGTTGTTCTTCGACAAGATTTCGTTCCTCTCTCCGGACGTTTTTACCAAAGGTTTCAACTGGTCGGCGGCGGCGTGGAACCCGAGTGAGCATCAGACCCTCCTCCTCGTCTGGGGCATCATCTTTTACTGCCTGCTGAACCTCGCCTATACCCTGGTCAACATCCCCTACAACTCCCTGACTCCGGAGCTGACCCAGGACTATCACGAGCGCACGAGCCTCAACGGCTTTCGGTTCGGCTTCGCCGTCTTCGGCACCCTCCTGGGCGCCGCGGCGGCTTTTCCTATCATCCACGCATTTGTGAACAACAACGTCGGTTTTTTGGTCCTGGGAACCATTTTCGGACTGGTCATGATGATCACGGCCCTCATCACGGTGATCGCGGTCCGGGAGCCGGAGAGACACGGAGACAAGCCGACCAAGGGCTTCTTCGAGACCTACCTGAAGGTTTTCAAGAACAAGCCCTATCTCTTCATTGTTTTCACCTATGCCCTACACATCACGGCGCTGTCGGTCGTCAGCGGCGTGGCGGCGTATTACTTTAAGTATATCCACCAGAACGAGGATATCATCACGCTGGCCATGGTCATCCTGCTGGTCACCGCCATGCTGTTCATCCCGGTGAGCGTCATCCTGTCCAAAAAAATCGGCAAGAAGCTGGTTTACAGCCTCGGGATGGGTGTTTTTGGTTTTTCCATCCTGATCATCGGGCTTTTTGGAGCCCGCTTTTCCGTTAATTTCTCCCTTGTGATGATGTTCTTCGCGGGGATCGGCATGGGATTCACCTACGCCATGCCCTGGGCCATTGTGCCCGACGCCGTGGAATACGACTACCTGGTGACCGGGGAGCGCACCGAGGGCGCTTTCTACGGCATCTGGACCTTCGCCATCAAGATAGGCCAGGCTCTGGCCCTGGCGATTTCCGGCGTCGTGCTGCAGATAACGGGATACCAGGCGAATATCGTGCCCCAGCCCCTGGCATCGGCAAACACCGGCATCCTGCTCCTGATGGGGGCGATCCCGGCGTTCATCTTCCTGATCGCCATCCTGGTACTCTCCCGATACCCGATCACCGAGGAGCGCTACAAGGAAATTCTGGCGGATATCGAGAAAATGGAGAAGGGGGCCTGATACGGATCATACGCTGACTCCGGGATATATCGTTTCGTGCGGACGAAAAAGGGTGGCATGGCGGCTCGAGCGGATCACCATGAAGACGGATCGCATCATATGCGATCGAAGCCGGCCCATCCACGCCCGGCAGGAAAACAGACCATCATCCGTACCCTCGCGGGCGATTCGCCGGACGCCTATAGCGATTTTGACAGGCCCGATGCCGTCGCCGTTGAAGAGAACGAAACCACAGCCTCACCGAACGGGGTACGGATAACGCTCCCGCCTCATTCGGTCACGTCGATCACAGTAAATAGAGAATAACACCTTTGAAAGAGCGGGGAACACCGAGCATGGATCAATTACGGGAAGCGGTATATCGGGCGAATATAAAATTGTTCGAAAGCGGCCTGGTGCTTTACACATGGGGCACCGTCTCCGGCGTAGACAGGGATATGGGGGCCGTCGTCATCAAGCCGTCGGGAATTCCCTACAAGGAGCTCACGCCCGAGCTGATGATCACCGTATCCCTCGAGGATGGACGGATTATCGACGCGCCCACAGGCTCCGGGAAGTTCGTTCCATCACTCGATATGCACACCCACCTCGAGATATACCGCGCCTTCGACTGCAACGGCATCGCCCATACCCACTCGGAATACGCCACGATCTTCGCCCAGGCGAGGCTTCCCATCCGGGCGATGGGCACCACCCATGCCGACTATTTCCAGGGGGACATCCCGGTCACCAGACCGCTGAAGACCGCCGAGGTGGAAAGCGACTACGAAACCAACACCGGCCGCATTATCACCGAGTGCTTTCGGGAGCGGGACCCGAAAATCATCCCGGCGGTGCTCGTGTCCTATCACGGTCCCTTCACCTGGGGACGCACCCCGGAGGAGGCCGTGGAGCATGCGATCGTCCTGGAATTCATCGCCCGGATAGACTACCGCACGATGATCCTCAACCCGAACGCCACCAGGCCCGCCGCAAGCATGATAGAAAAACACTACCGGAGAAAACACGAATCGGGGGACCCCCAAAAAGGCGAGTGACGGGAAAAACAGCCTGGATACATGCGAACAGGAGGAAATCATGTACCTGCCCCTGGGTACCTACTCACCACAGGTGAAAATCGGTCTGGTCTCCGCTTCCAGAGACTGTTTTCCCCGGTCCCTCTCAGAGATACGGACCGGACGACTGCGTACCGAGGCGAAAAAGCTGGGCCTTGATCTTTTCACACCCGATGGAGACAGCGCCGTCATCGAATCGAAGGCCCACGCACGGGACGCCGCCGATCAACTCAACCGGGCGGGATGCGACGGGGCCGTCCTCTTTCTGGGAAATTTCTCCCCCGAGATCGAGGACGCGAACTTCATCCGGTCGTTTCGGGGACCGGTCATGATCATCGCCGCCGCCGAGGAATCGGCCGATACCCTTCCCGCCGACCGGGGAGACGCCCTGTGCGGCATGCTCTCCGCCGTGCTTGCGGCAAAGAAGCGGTCCCTGAGCTGCCGGATTCACATCCCGGAACGGCCGATCGTCGATGCCGAGACCGGCGCCCGGGAAATCTTTGAATTTGAGAAGATCATGCGGGTGTATACGGGGATATCCGGCGCCACACTTGGGCTGTTCGGCCCCCGGCCCCGGGATTTCGAGACCTGCAACTACAACCTGGCGTCGCTCTCGTCCATCGGTGTTGAGATCGAGGAGCACTCCTTCTTCGACCTGGTCAAGGAGGTCAAAAAAGCGGAAAGCGACGATCTTTCCGACATCACAGCCTCCATGAAGCGGGAGGTGGGAGAAATCCCGGCAGACCTGGCCGGGCGGCTGGGCGCCTACGAGCGGGCGGTACTGAACCTTCGGGAGCAGCTTCGCCTTTCGGCCATGACCAGTCAGTGCTGGTCCGAACAGGAGGAGACCCTGGGGCACGTCCCCTGCTACATCAACGCCCGGATGGCCGGCCTGGGGTTTCCCATCGCCTGCGAAAACGACGCCTATTCCCTGACCGCGGAGTTGATGGGGCAGTACGCCTCGGACGGGAGCGTCACGGTCCTGGACCTCAATCACTCGATCCCGACCGATTTCGACACGGTCACATCACACCTTCCCACGGAAGACCTCGTGGGGCTGTTTCACTGCGGCAATACGGCCCTTTCCCGGATGAAAAATCCCGCCCTCAAGCACCAGGTCATTATGAAGCGGCTCATGGAGCCCGAGGGGGACCCGGACATCACCCGGGGCACCATCGAGGGACAAATCGCCGCCTCCCCCCTGACGCTGCTTCAGGTGCACGGGCGGGGTGACCGGCTCTGCGCCTATATCATCGAGGGGGAGTTTTTAGACGTCGACCCGAAGACCTTCGGCAGCACGGGCGTGGCCCACATTCCGGGCTTCGGCCGCTTCTATCGTCACGTGCTCCTGGGGAGATTTCATCATCACGCGGCGGCGGCCTTCGATCGGGTGGGGGGCGTTCTGTTCGACGCGATGAAGCTTTTGGGGGTTGAAACCATCCATACGCCGCTTCCGGACGGCGTCCCCTATCCGGGCGAAAATATATTTCGAAGGTAATCGGGGAGCGACGGCGATTCGCCGTCTGTGGGGCGCACCAGGATCGCATGTGAAAGCCCCCTCCCCTGAAAAAAGATAGAGAGACACCCATATTTCCAACATCAACCGCGCCGTTCGCCGGTTCCCCGTAAAGAGGAGAGCCGGCGAACGCACGGATATATGAAATGACATCAGCCATGAAACTGTTACGACTCGTCTGCTTTCTGTCCATCATGTGTTACGGCATCTCCTTGACGATCATCGGACCGGCGCTGGGAGAAGTGGGGGCGAGCTTCGGCCTGACCACAGACCGCCTCGGCCTTCTCACCACCGCCCTGTCCGTGGGGCTTCTCATCTCGGTGCTCCTGTGCGGCTACATTGTGGATCGAACCCCGGTGAAGCTCGTCATCATCCTGGGACAAATCTTCCTGACAGCGGGGCTTTTGCTGTTTTCCTCTACCGGTCTCTTCTGGGCGGCCCTTGTCGCCTTTTTCATGATCGGGGTCGCCGGAGGCGTCATCGAGGTGGTCACCAACACCATCATCGCCGATGCATACGCCCACAACCGGGGACTGGGGATGAATATCCTCCACTCCTTTTTCGGCATCGGCGCGTTGATCGGCCCGTTTTTTTCCGGGCTGTTTCTGGACCTGGGGCACCCCTGGCGGTTCACCTATATGAACGCAGCACTCCTTTCGGGGCTTGTGCTGATGCTCCTGTTTTTCACGGCGTTTCCCCGGCAAGTGGATTCGGAGAGAATCGAGCTTTCCACCGCCGTCGACATCGTGAAAAGCCCCTACGCGCTGCTGTTGGGCCTGCTTGTGCTCTTGTACGTCGGGTCCGAGATGGGGATCAACTACTGGTCCGTCCTTTACATGGAAAAAAGGATGGATATCTCCACCCTCATCGCAAGCTCATACCTGAGCTATTTCTGGATCGCCATGACGGCGGGGAGGTATGTGTGCGCCGCGATATCGAAGAAGATCGGCGAATGGGGACTACTTCTCATCCTGACGATCGGGGCGCTGGTGGGATATGGGCTGTTTCTGACGGTCGACGTCGGCTGGGCGGCGGGCGTCGCCATGACCGGGGCGGGCGTATTCTTCTCCGGGATTTTCCCAATCCTCATGGCACTGGGCGGAAACCGCTTCTCCCACGCCCTCGGCTCCATCAACGGATTTCTGATGTCGTTTATGGCCGGTGGTATGCTGATCTTCCCCTGGCTGGTGGGGGTTATCGCCCAGCGGACGAGTCTCGATACCGGCATGATGTTCATCCTCATGCTCCTTCTGCTGCTCGCCGCGGGATCGTTCCTCCTCGCCCCCCTGGGGGCGCGCCGGACGCAATCATAACGCGTCCCCTCCCGCGGGGGTCGGGGGTGATCACACAAATAAAGGAGTATGTCGTCGAGGCGAAAAAAACGAGAGTGTTCACGCAGGAGCGGAACATATGACGGTTGAGAAGAGACTCAAGAGATTCTCTGAGTATCTCTCGCTCGGGAAAAGGAAGCGGGTGGGACTGGCCCTGGGAAGCGGCGCCGCCCGGGGATTGACCCATCTGGGCGTCATCAGCGTGCTGAAGCGGATCGGGGTGGAGATCGCGTGCATATCCGGCACCAGTATCGGCGCCCTAGTCGGGGCCTTTTTCGCCGCGGGAAAGATCGACGAGCTGGACAAAATCGCCGCCGGCCTCTCCTTTCGGGAATCGCTGAAGCTCATCGATCCGGTCATCCCCCGAAGCGGTCTCATCGAGGGGAAGCGCATCGAGACGTTCCTCCGCACTCACCTGGGCGATGTCGCCGTTCAAGAGCTTCCGATCCCGTTCGCCTGTGTGGCGGCGGACTTCCGCACCGGCGCCGAGGTGGTGCTGGACACCGGAGACCTGGTCCGCTCTGTCCGAGCCTCCATCTCCATCCCCGGCATCTTCAGGCCGGTCCATCACCGGGACATGTTCCTGGTGGACGGCGGCATCGTCAACCCGGTGCCGGTGGAGGTGGTACGAAGGCTGGGGGCGGAGTTCATCATCGCCGTCGATATCTGCCCCCGGCTCCCGGAGACCTGCCTGGTCACAAGCCACCTTATGGACCCCGGCATCAACAAGGGAGCGGCGGAGCCCCCGGAGCCACCGGAATCAGGCCCTCATGAAACCGACGACAGACTCTCCGCCCAGGCGTCGAAGCCCGCGACGTTCCCCACGGTGTTCGAGATCATCGACACCTCCATCGGCGTGATGGAGTCCATCATCAGCAGGGATCGACTCGCCGCAGAAAAACCGGACGTGATCATCACCCCGAACCTGGACGAGCTGGGCCGGTTCGATTTTCATAAACACGAGGTAGGGGTACGTGAAGGATCGCGGGCGGCGTGGGCCGCACTCTCCGAATTCGACCACCTCGCCCGGTCGTCGGGGGACAACCCCGCCGACTGAGAAGACACCAAGAGCTTCAGGAGACGGAAAAAACCGGACGGATTGTGGAATCCGCCCGGTTTCCTTTTTCCATTAATCTTTTAAATACCCGGACGGCGCCGCCGAACCGGGTGCGTCGGCATTCCGCCCCCCTCTCCCCCGTCACGACAGGCAAACGGAGGGATCGGCATCGTCGGCGAGAGGCACTCCTCACCCATCACGACAGGATATCCAACGCCTCCCGCCCGCTCATCCCGATCGTCACGCCGTATCCCGCGGCCTTTTCCGTCACGTCCTGAATCTTCGCCGAGAGGAGATCATCTGTCGTCACCAGTTGTTTTTGGGGCGTTCCCCGGGCGATGGCGACGGCGGCCCCCGCCCGCTCCATCACGTTTTTATCGACCACGCCGCAGGCCACCACCCCCTTTTCCGCGATGATCATCACGAACTGGGAATCCGTCCACGACACCTCGAGGCCGACGGCCGGTGAGTGTTTTCCCGCCACGGGGAGTGTTTTTACCTGTGCCATATTTTATCTCCTCTTAAAACACAAAGACCTTTACATTAATCACACATATAGCTTATTATGTATGTCTTAAAAAACTAAAAATGAACGGAGGGCTCCATGACAGACCTGTCCACTTACACAACCTTAGACGGAAGAGTCTCTCAATATAAAGAAGATTATGATCTAGAAGATAAGCCATCCGCCTTTACTCGTTTATCACTAGAGTTATTACTTGACTTGAGTGAAGATGAAATCGAGGATGCAGTTACAGATGGTCCTTTTGATGAAGCTATTGATGCTGTTCATATAGTAAATAATGTTGTACACTTTTTCAACTTCAAATATTCATTGTCTTTTGATGGAACAAAAAAAACTTCCCCAGCAATGAATTTAATAAGATGTTAAGTACAATCCACAGAATACTTAATAAAGAAATAGAGGAGAATGACGTAAATGATATTCTTTGGGAAAAAGTAAATGAAATATGGGATTTATTTAAAAACAGACATCCCAAATTCGAAATTTACATTTGCTCTAACAAAGAAAAACCTATCAAGACAGAAATAACAAAATTTGAACGGTCATTAGCACAATATAGGTGTTTTAATTTCCACTACTTTGACCAAGATGATTTAGTTACAAGACTATTCGAAAAACGATTTAATAAAGTAGATGGCAGTATTCATTTTATAGATAAACAATATTTTGAAAGAAGTGATGGTGATTTGAAGGGAATAGTTGCTACAATTGATGCAACAGAACTAATTTCAATAATTAAAGACCCTGAAAATCCAGAAAAGTTAATAGAAGATGTTTTTAATGAAAATGTAAGGATGTTTAAGGAATTAAAGAATAGGATTAATCAAAGCATTTTTGAATCTGCCTTATCAGACACGAATTATGAATTTTGGTATTTGAATAATGGGATTACTATTGTATGCGAAGAATGTAAATATACTCCGAATACACGTTCTCCGTTAGTCACTCTAAAGAATTTTCAAATAGTTAATGGTGGACAAACAACACATACACTATTTGAGGCTTATAAAAAAGATAAAGAGAAAATTTCTAATGTATTACTTCTTGTTAGAATATGTAAAACAAAAGACCCAACAATATCTGAAAGAATAAGTGAATCAACAAATAGCCAAAATCCAATTAGTACAAGAGATCTTCATTCAAACGATAGAATTCAAAAAAACCTTGAAGAACAATTTCAAGCCTTAGGTTATTTTTTTGAAAGAAAAAAGAATCAATATGCTGATAAACCAAAGAAAAAGCGTTTAGATAATGAATTATTGGGTCAAATATATTTAGCCTACTATCTCGATATGCCCTCAGAAGCAAAGAACAATAAAAGACTTATTTTCGAAGAAAAATATGAAGAGATTTTTGATGAAAATGAGATCAGTGCGAAAAGAATGCTATTACCATATAAAATATTTCTTCCTTTAGAAGCCATGAAAAAGACAATCCAAAAGAAAAAAAGGGAAAAAGAAAGAATAAATGAAAAAGATGCGTTTGTATCAAGGGCAATATTTCATATACTAAATATAACAAAATATATTGCGGAAAAAGAGAATTTGAATCTTGAAAAAGAACAAGATATAAAAAAGGCTACAAAAAAAGCAATATCCTATATTAACGAAGTTGTTAAAAATGAGATAAGAGAAAGAAAAGAATTATATACACACGATAAGTTTTTTAAAGAAATACCTACAAACACAAAGATTAAAAATCATGTATTATCAAAATACAACTGATCTAATGAAATTAGTAACTTAAAAATCACTTTTAAATGTGAAAGGCGCTCCTGACCTTGAGGCCCTCCATGGAATCCCCCTCCACCTTCAGCTCCCGCTTGAAGAGCGCCGTCTCCAGCCGCCGCTGGCCCAGGCAGACGGCGGCCCAGACGCCTGCGGCCATGGTGATGGTGACCCCCGGATTCTCCAAAAGCTCCCCCTTCGTGAGGGAGACCTTCCCGTCCTTCACTCGAATGGAGTAGACGGTCTCCGGTACGCCGCCGTCCGCCGTCAGACGAAGTCCCACCCGGCCGTCCCAATCCTTGGCGGCCACGGGGTCAAACCTTTTTACGAATTCCTCGGTCAGCTCGTCGGCCCGGGGGGCGTATTTGGAAAAGCTTTTCCCGAAGAGCGGCTGCTTAAAGCTCTCAATATACGACTCCTTCTTCTCCCGGCGCACCCGTCTTCTGGCATAAAGAGCCGGGAAGGGTTTTTCCAGCTCGTCCAGGTAGACGTCCCTTCGCTTCTTCGCGGCGTTGTAGATGGCGAAACTCATCTTGAGGATCTCCTTGCCGTCGGCTCCGGTCAGAAACGGCTTCGCCTCGCCCCTGACGGCCTCGACGAAGTTGTGGGCGGCGCCGGTAAATCCGCTCACCCAGTCACTCTGGACGTCGAAGGTGTGCCATCCGTCTGAATCGAACAGGCTCACCGCCGGGCCCTCGTGGATATCCCCGGTGCAGCGATGGATGAAGATGATCCCCTTGCTGCCGGTGATCTCGAACCACTCGTCGTTGGCGTAGTACTTCGAGGGGACGTACAGCTCCTCGGCGAAGCAGAAGTCGCACAGGCCGTAGCGCTTTTTGTCCTTGTATTTCCACATGAGGGTCACGGGGCTGTCCATGAGGCCGTCGAGAGAGTCGATCCACGCGCTGACCCGGTCCACCTCCCCCATCAGGAACCAGGCCACCGCCCACTCGTGATGTCCGTGGTCGTAGGTCTCGGAAAAGCGGCCCTCCGAGTATTCGTCGAAGCGCCAGTCATACGACGACACCGGCAGGTCCCACCCGCCGTGGGCGCTCGAGACCATCTTCATGCGTATCATCTGCGGCTCGCCGATGGCCCCGGTATTGATGAGCTCTTTCGCTTTCACGATGGGGGGATAGAAGACGTAGTTGTCGGTGATCTTGTAGATTTTATCGGACCGGTCCGCCCGGGCGATCATCCGGTCCGCGCTCTTGAGGCTGATCGTCATCGGCTTCTGTATCGCGACGTGCTTTTTCGCATCCAGGGCGTCGATGACCATTTTTTCGTGGAGCTTGTGGGGGGTGATGATCTCCACGGCGTCGATATTCGGATCCGCAAGCATCTCATGGTAGTCGGTGTAGGTCTTCTCGACCTTCCACTCGGCCTTTCGCTGGGCCAAAAGCTCCGGGTCCGTATCGCACACGGCATAGAGTCTCGCCTTGTCATAATTCTTGTATGCCGGATAGTGGAGGTTTGATATCTGACCGCACCCTATGAAACCTACGTTGATCTTTTCCATTGACACACCTCGCCTCGTTTTTTGAAACAGGGTTTTTCTCATTCTATCCGCATCGATCAGGCGGCCCGTCCCGGCTCCGACTTCATCATCCGCCTCATCGAATCGTTTTATCAGAAGCCGGCCCTTAGTCGGTGAAAACTGTCTTCTGTTGTATCACTCACGTGCGTCGAGGTCAAGTCCGTCCCGTTTTTTTGAGAAACCCTCCCTTCATCACAAAAAGACCTGGATATCCGCCTGAATCGACCCTCCTTGACAAGCGGGCGAAACGGCTCTACAATACAATCCCGGGGGGCGACTCCCCGTCAATGGACACATTTTCAACCCGAGATCTCCGGAGGCATCGATGACCGACCCCCGCACACCCATACACATCCCCCATCCCGAACGGTTCACCTGGGATTTCTGGTATCATTACGACGCAAAGAAGGGGCTCTTTCACTTGCTGTTTCTCAACGCCGACCGGACCCTTGCGCCCCAGAATCTCCACCATTTCTCCTCCCACGTCGGATACGCCGTGACGGAGGATTTCACCTCCATCGACTGGATCGACGATAACGTATTAGAAGCCGACAATTCGGGGTGGGATAACACCTCCATCTGGACCGGAGATGTGGCCTCAGTGGTGGGGGGATATCTCCTTTTTTACACGTCGCGAGACGGCCGGGTGGGAGACACACTGACCCAGAACGTGGGGGCGGCGTTTTCCACCGATTTTCGGAACTGGGAGCGGGTCGGCGGCTTTCGGTTGGAGCCGGACGAGGGATACTACGAGCCGAAAAGCATCATCGGAGATCCAAGCATCCATGCCTGGCGGGATCCCTTCCTGTTCGTGTGGGAGGACGATGCTTACATGGTGATCGCCGCCAAGGACGTCTCCCATCCCCTGGGAAGGAAGGGGGCGGTGGGGCTCTTGAAATGCCGCGGCCGGGACCTGACCGAGTGGGAGGCGCTTCCGCCGCTGTTCTCCCCGGGCGGTTACTGCCAGGTGGAGGTGCCCCAGGTGGTACTGGACGAGACACAGAGTCCGTCCATCGTCTATTCCATGCCGCCGGAGTCGGATCACATGCCGGCGACATCCGGGGTCGGGGGGTTTCATCGGGTTTCCGTGTCTTTTTCCGACATGGATGAAAACCACGCCCGCACTCCCGAGGTGCTGCTCCCCCATGCCGGGAATCCCTACGCCTGCCGCATCATCCCGGAGCTGGACGGCCTGATTGTCGGCTTCCATCTCACGGAGGGGGGCTTCGTCAATACCGGGATATCCACCGGCTTCGGAGCGCCGAATAGGAATTTCGAAGGCTTCACCTTCGGCGGATAGCGGCCCCCGCTCCCCACGCCGTACGGAAAGAACCAGACCCTACAGGAAGAGCCGTCCCGTCTGCCAGATGAGAAAACAGACGATCCAGGCCAGGGCGAAGGTATAGCCGATCAAAAACAGCGGCCACCGCCAGGTGCCCGACTCCTGCTTGACCACCGCCACCGTGGCGAGACACGGCGTGGAAAGGAGGGAAAATACCATGATCACCACCGCCAACAGGACCCCGGTGTTGCCTTCAAACATCGGGTCGGTGCGAATGGACTGAATCAGGTTCGGGCTCCCCTCAGCCGAGTCGCCTCCCACCGCATAGAGGGTTCCCATCGCCGCCACGAATATCTCCTTGGCGGCAAAGGACGACACCAGCGATATACTGAACCGCCAATCCAGACCCAGGGGGCGAAATACCGGCTCAATGGCGCGTCCGAGCCTTCCCCCAAAGCTCTCGATCATCTGCTCACGCTCCCGCTCCCGCTCCAGTTCCCAGCGGGCCGGGAGATATTCCTCGCGGTATTCAATCAACGCCCGATAGAGCTCCGGATCCCTTGCCTTCACGGAGGCGAGGTGACTTGTGAGGATCGTCTCATCGGCAAGACAGGTCGCCCCGTCCCCGGCGGTGTCTTCCCGTTTCTCCGCTATTTTGGAGACGGCGTCGTCGTATGCCCGGTAGGGTGCGTATACGCCTTCCAACTCCCCTCCCGTCTCGAAGGCCTCGGGATGGATGCCGGTCTCCTCAAAGAACGCCACGGCCAGGGGATCCGTGGGGGAGGGACCCTCAAGACCCTCGTCTATCCGCGGAAAGCTGAACAGCACCCAGAGCACGATCGACACCGCAAGGATCACCGTCCCCGCCTTTTTCACATACTCCCGGGACTTGTCCCACATGTGAAGCGTCACGCTCCTGACGGTGGGAAGGCGATAGGGGGGAAGCTCGATGACCAGGGGCGCCGATTCCTCCTTGAGGATGGTCGTCTTGAAGAGGATTGCCATGAGCATCGCCATGATCACGCCGCCGAAATAGAGGGAAAAGAGGGTGAATCCTTGGGCGCCCACGGTGCCCCCGAAGATTTTTGTATCAGGAACCAACGCTGCGATCATCAGGGTATAGACCGGGAGCCGGGCGGAACAGGACATCAGGGGGGCGATCAGCATGGTCACCAGCCGGCTCTTGTCCGACTCCATGGTCCTGGTGGCCATGATCCCCGGCACCGCACACGCGAACGACGACAACAACGGCACAAATGCCTTCCCGTTCAATCCGAAGGCGCTCATCACCCGATCCATGATGAACGCAGCCCGTGCGAGGTAGCCGGAGTCCTCCAGTATGGCGATGAAAAGAAATAGAAACATTATCTGGGGAAGGAACGTCAGCACCCCGCCCACACCGGCGATGATCCCGTCCACCACCAGGTCCTGAACGAGCCCCGCCGGGATAACGGCGGCGGCAAAGCCCCCCAGAAAAAAGAAAATTTCCTCGACCAGATTCATCAGCGGCTCCGCCCAGGTGAAGACCGCCTGGAAGACCAGATACATCACGCCCACGAAAATCGGCAGGCCCAGCATGCCGCTCAACACCACCCGGTCGATGGTGTCCGACATGCGGATGTGATCCTCCCGGACATGCACGACGCTATCCCTGACGACACCGTTAATGAAGCCGTAGCGCCCCTCGGCGATCAGGTTGGTCGGGTCCTCCTTCAGGATGGAGCGAAGCCGGTCCGTCCCCTCGTCGAGGAGTGAGCGGATGTTTCCCCAGTTTTCTCCTGCGGCGAACCTCGCCTCCACCTCGGTATCCCGCTCCAGAAGCTTGACCGCATGCCATCGGGAAAGCTGAGGAGGATCGTCTGAAAGATCGGCGGATACTTCCTCAGACAGACGGGCGATCTCCTTTTCAATCTCCTCCCCGTACCTGATTTCCGAAGGCGTGACGGCCCCGCCCGCCAGGGCGCTTCTGACGATGACATCGAGAAGCTCATCCATCCCCCGCCGCTTGGTGCCCACGGTCTGCACCACCGGCACCCCCAAAAGCGCCGAGAGCCGATCGGCGTCGATCTCTATGCCCCGCGCCTCGGCGAGATCCATCATATTCAAACACACCACCAGGGGCGCGCCCAGCTCCATGAGCTGGGCGGTCAGATAGAGGTTGCGGGACAGGTTCGAGGCGTCGACAATATCCACCACCAGGTCCGGCTTTTCCGTGACGATGAAATCCCGGGCCACCACCTCCTCCAGTGAATAGGCCGTCAGGCTGTATGTCCCCGGCAGGTCCACCACGGTAATGACAATTCCGTCCGTCTCGACGGTCCCCTGTTTTTTCTCCACGGTCACGCCGGGGTAGTTTCCTACCTTATAGCGGGAGCCGGTGAGAGCGTTAAAGACGGTGGTCTTGCCGCTGTTCGGATTGCCCGCCACGGCGACGGTGATTTTTTTCTTCATGAGAGGCTTTTTGCGATTATGTCATTGAGGGTGTTCTTTTCGTGCGCTGTGAGGCCGATACGGTATCGGCCGTCCCCCGAACGATACACGTGTACCGACCCCCGTACGTTTGTACCATCGATACGGAAGTTAGTCACGCCTAATTATTGGAGCAAAAATTTTTTATGTCTCCTCGGTCCCATTGGTGGAGACCAGGACCTTCCGGGAAAGAACCTGACCCAGGGCGATACGGCTGCCGTCCACCGCCACCACCGCCGGGCCGGGCCCCGGTGTCCTGATGACCTCCAGGTCCTTGCCAGGCACCAGCCCCATGGAGACCAGTCGCTGGCGGATTCTTCGACCGCCGCCGATATCGGTGATGCGGACGATTTCACCCTCGGACACCAGAGACAGCGGCATGACCCGCTCCCGCTCCCCGCTGCATTTCGGACACAGCCCATACAGGGTCATATTGTGCCGCAGGGGGATAAATCCGCGGAAGTGAGCGTTTCTCTCCTGAAGGGCCTCTATCCGGGGATCGGTGAACTCCTGTATCCTGCCGCACTTGACACACACCATATGGTCGTGGTGCGTGTTCAGGTCCCGGTATTCATAGAGCACCTTCCCGCCGTCGAGACGTATCCGGTGAATGATACCGTAGTTGATAAAGGTCGCGATGTAGGATTGAAGGGTCTCCGGTTCCAAGTCCCAGCCGTTCTCCCGTACCAGCTTTTCCAGCCCGTCCATGGTCAGGTGAGATCCGTTCTCCAGAAAAAGGGAGAGCAGCCTCAGGCGTTCTTCGACGTCCCCTCCGCCGTCCTCGGCGAAAATGGCCTTGAATTCCTCAAAAATCTTCTGTCTACCCTTTCTCGACCCTTCTGAAAAATTTCGGGGCATATCTTTTTCCCTTCGCCGCCGTCTGTACACCAACCCGTACCGATCCACACTCATCAACGTGGTGAAGAACGGGGCGGTCATGAGAGGATAATTTCTTTAAAAGAGTCTCTGAGTATATGTTAGCCATACCTAATCTTTTTTGTCAAGTGAAATCACGAAAAAAACCACACGACCGAATCGGGAAAAACCCGTGAAAAAACAGCACGCCCCCTTGAAATGCACCCGGGGATGATTACATTATCTGTGCGCCTGTAAATCGAGCGCCGCCGATGGGAGCCATCGACGGACCTCGATGCAATAATATCAAAAACGAGAAAGAGATACAGCCGTTATATCAATCACCTCTGATTTCCGGGAATGAAGAACGCTTTGCGAGACGGTCTCGGGGATTGCCGGGGCGATGTGATGCGGATAAAGGAGAAATAAATATGGCCAATCTGATGAACCCGGATGCCGACGGCGAACGGATCGAAAGATTCCCGGATGTACTGCCCATTCTCCCCCTGAGAAATACCGTGGGATATCCCTTTTCCATGATGCCGCTGATGATCGGGGTGCCCCGCTCCGTCAAACTGATGGAAGACGCCATGGAGGGCGATCGCCTCGTGGGACTGGTGACGATGAAGGACCCCTCTATTGAAGAGCCGAATCCCGACCAGGTGTACGAGGTGGGAACGATCGCGAAAATCAACAAGGTGTTCAAGGCCCCCAACAATACCATGCAGGCGCTGGTACAGGGTCTGGAGCGCTTCCGCATAGACTTCTGGAAGGAGACCGATCCCTATCTGATGGCGAAGATCACCCCAACACCCGATATCCTCACCGAGAGCGTGGAGGTGGAGGCACTGGTTACAAGCCTCAGAGACCTGGCAAAAGAGGTCATCGATCTCTCTGTGAATATCCCCGACGAGGCGGCCGATTTTCTGGACAAGATTACCGACACGAGGCATCTCGTCTACATGATTGCGGCGAACGCCGGCATAGAGATGGACGAGGGACAGAAGATACTTGAGGCCGATCGCATCGAGGACAAGCTCCGGGCGCTCATTTCCCACCTTTCCCGGCAAAAGGAGGTCCTGTCTTTGGGGCAGAAGATAAAATCCGACGCCCAGGAAGAGATGAGCAAGGCCCAGCGGGAATACTACCTGCGCCAGCAGCTCAAAGCCATCCAGAAGGAACTGGGCGAGATCAACGAGGAGGAGTCGGTCACGGCGGAGTATGAAGAGAAAATAAAAAAGGCGGACCTCCCGGAAGAGGCCCTGAAGGAGGCCCAACGGGAGCTCAAGCGCCTTGAGGGGATGCCGCCCCAGGCGGCGGAATATACGGTCATCAAGACCTACCTGGACTGGCTGGTGGAGCTTCCCTGGAACACTCTCAGCGAGGATCACCTCGACATCAACAACGCCCGAACAATACTGGACGAGGATCACTATGACCTGACCGACGTGAAAGAGCGTATCCTGGAATACCTGGCGGTCAGAAAGCTCATCAGTGACCGGGGTCTGGATAAAAAGGAGCAAAAAAAAGAGACCGACAAGAACGCCCTGGGGGTGATTCTCTGCTTTGTCGGCCCTCCCGGCGTGGGCAAGACCAGCCTGGGCCAGAGCATCGCCCGGGCCCTGGGCAGGGGTTTTACCCGCATGAGCCTGGGCGGCATGCGCGACGAGGCGGAAATCCGCGGACATCGCCGCACCTATATCGGCGCGATGCCCGGCCGCATCATCCAGGCCGTCAAGCGGGCGGGAACCAGAAACCCGGTCTTCATGCTCGACGAGGTGGACAAGATCGGCAGCGACTGGCGGGGCGATCCCAGCAGCGCGCTGCTTGAGGTGTTGGATCCGGCCCAGAACCACGCCTTTAGGGATCACTACCTGGACGTGGACTTCGACCTGAGCGACGTCATGTTCATCACCACCGCCAACCAGCTCGAAACGATCCCGGCGCCTCTGCGAGACCGCATGGAGATCATCCAGCTTGAGGGGTATACCGAGCACGAAAAGAAACACATCGCACAAAAATACCTGATACCCAGACAACTCACGGCGAACGGGCTCCTTGAAAGCGAGGTTTCCTTCACCGACCGGGCCCTGGGCAAGGTCATTCAGGATTACACCCGGGAGGCGGGCGTCCGCAACCTGGAGCGACAGATCGGGGCGATCTTTAGAAAATGCGTGGTAAAAATCGCGGAAGACGCCTCGACCCACATCGAGATCACCCCGGAGACGGTCAGGGAATACCTGAAAAAAGAGAAGTTCGAATCCGAGCTGTCCGAGAAGATCGAGCTTCCCGGCATTGCGACGGGACTGGCCGTTACGGCGGTGGGGGGAGATATCCTGTTCATCGAGGCCACGCGCATGAAGGGAAAGGGTGATTTGAAGCTGACCGGACAGTTGGGAGACGTCATGCGGGAAAGCGCCGAGATCGCCTTCAGCTATGTACGCTCCAAGGCGGACATGCTGGGGGTCAATCCCGATCGATTCGAGAATACCACCGTCCACCTGCACGTCCCGGCGGGCGCCATTCCCAAGGACGGACCCTCTGCGGGACTGGCGATGGTCATGGCCATGACGAGCCTCTTTTCCGACCGGCCCGTCAACAGCCACGTCGGCATGACGGGCGAGGTGACCCTGAGGGGTCGGGTGATGCCGGTGGGAGGCATCAAGATGAAGGTGCTGGCCGCCCACCGGGCGGGGCTCTCCACGGTGGTGCTGCCGAAGAAGAACGAGGCGGACCTGGAAGACCTGCCCCGGGAGGTGCTGGATTCCATGCGCTTCGTCCTGGTTGAGCGCATCGAGGAGGCGCTGGACGTCGCCCTGAAGACGGGAGACCTCAAAACGGACGCGGAAAAAGGGGATGTGCCCCTCGGCCCCGCCGACGGGAACGGCAACGGAAACGGAAACGAGGCCAGGCCGACGTCTTCGGGTTTGCCCATTTAATATTAAAGACTACAGATTACACGACGATAGATTATTTTGGGGGATGTGTGGCGACGCATCCCCCTTCGCTTTTCCAAGCCGGTTTTCCCGGGCGCAGCGCCCTCTATCCCAGGTGATACAGAAACATCAATCCACTCAACGACATCAGGAGGATCGATCCTGTAATCGAAACGATACCGTATGTCCACAAAAACGCCTTGCGGTTGCGCCCGACGACATGGAACATGGCTTTGCGGGAGAGAATTGTGGCGACCGCCGCACAGGAGACGGTCAGCCCCATTCCCAGGGCGACACACAGCATCGAGATAAGTCCGGTACCGGGTATCCCGATGATAATCGCAAAAGAGAGAATAATGGCCGCGCCGGGACAGGGCACCATCCCCGTGGCCAGCGCGGTGACGACAACTCCCCCCTTCACGGGCGCATTCTGTGTATGGTCGGCGGACCTCTCCCCGCCGTTCACAAGCTCATAGATCGTCTTTGAAAAAAGAAACACCCCGACAAGAAACAACAGGGCGAAGCTCACGCGCTGGAGTACCGGGCTTGCCTGTTCGAAGGAAGACATACCCGTGGTTTTAAAGACCGCGTACAGACCCATTATAATCGCCGTCGCAGATCCGACATGAAAGAGGGCGATGAGGGAGGACATCAGGATTCCGTCACGCAGCGTCCCGTGACGGTTCAGGAAATAGGACGCAACTATCGTTTTCCCGTGTCCGGGGCCCACGGCATGAATGACGCCGTATGCGAAAGACATCGCCAGAAAAAACCAGAAGGACGACCCGAAGGGATGATCCCGGACAGCCCTGCCGACGGTCGCCATCCTGTCTCTGAGGTGTTTCTGCCAAAGTGCAATTCGAGATGGAACCTTTTGAAGGAAGGGGGGCGGCGAGATGTTCGTTTCAGGCTCCTCGACCTCTGTATCGTCCCCGCCCCGGTCCAGGAACGGATTCTGCGCCGGTGCAATACAGGGAGGCAGAAGAAAGAACACGCATACGATACCGATACAAATTAATCGCTTCATTTTTTTCGAAACGCGGCGACCACCGAATCCGGGACAAGTGACCCCAGGGGAGTAATAACCTCATCGTGCATCTCATATTTCAGATCAACCACAAGGGCATCGTGATTACTCTGGGTCTCCATCCGATATTCGGCAATGGTAAGATGTGTATAAATCGTTTCGTCGAACAACAACACCTGCACCCGCTTCTCGCCGCTTGGAGGCGCCGCAACCCGGCACGGCACGAAGAACTCGTAGACGATCCGGTAGTCCTCGGTGTATACGGAGAAGTCCCGCAGAGATTCGATGGTGTGCTCCTGTCCGTCTATTGTCAAGATGTTGTAATAATTATAGTCCCTGGTATTTTCATAAAAGATATCCCGCAAAAGCACGACGGTCTCATTCGTCAGGCGGCCGTCCTCCGCGCCGAAATCGCTCAGGAGTCCCTGACTAAACATCTCGTCAAACACCCACCGTTCTCTGATCCCCACAAGTCCCCCATCGTCAAACACGAAAACCAGTTCCGCGTCAATGAACACATGAGGGTGAGACAGCACCGGACCCGCATGGACACAAAAAAGAAACGCCGCCAAGAGAGAGAGAAGCTTCTTCTTCATCAAAAAACCGACAAACCGAATAATTTCGGTATTTTATTACGCGAACAGACCCATGTCAAACGATTTCAGCACACAACACACAATAGGGTATCCTCTTCACATACTCCATCAATACACCACGGGTTCATGTGCCGGACACTAAATTCCTCGAACGAGTCCATCGTCCGGCCGCCTCTTCTCTTCTCAGACAGAAACAGCCCCGGGGCGTCATTTGAATGATCCATCACACAAAAGCACCCTTTGAAAAAAAGACTTGACATGATGTTCGTTATAACATATTATTTTAGCCTTCCCTAAACTTTCTGAAAGGTGCTTCTCGATATGCAGACTGAATCTCTCTCAGCCAGCATGGAAGATTACCTCGAGGTGATTTTCCACGTCATCAACGAAAAGCAGGCGGTGAGGCCGAAAGACATCGCCAAGCGGCTGAAAGTCAGCAACGCCTCGGTGACCGGGGCCCTTCGTACCCTGACGGAAAAGAAACTGATACACTACGCCCCATACGATGTCATCACACTGACCGACCGGGGAAGGACAGCCGCCAAGGATGTGGTCCGACGCCACGAAGTGCTGCGGGATTTTTTTGTGAAGGTCCTTTCTGTGGACGAGGCGACAGCCGATGACGCCGCCTGCCGGATGGAGCACTCCATTCCCAGGGTTATCCTCGAGCGGTTCATCCAGTTCGCCGACTTCATAGAGGTCTGTCCAAGGGCCGGCTCCAAGTGGATCGCCGGATTCGGATATCAGTGCGACTACGGAAGAGTCCAGGACAACTGCGACGATTGTATTGAATATACTCTTAAGGAAGTAAAAGAACAAAAGGCAAAAGGAGGTAACAATGCCATGAAGGATGTACGGTTGAAGGATTTGGAACCGGGACAGAAATGCAAGGTTGTCAAAATCGCCACCCGGGGGGAGACACACAAGCGCATCGCTGAAATGGGCGTCACGCCCGGCGCGGTGCTCGAGGTCGAGCGGGTGGCGCCCCTGGGAGATCCCGTCGAAATCAAGGTCAGGGGATATCATCTTTCCTTACGCAAGGACGAAGCGGAGGGAATCGAAGTTGAGAAGATATAGCACATCTGTCATTGAACACGCACTTCCTGTGCCCCTGACCGAGGTGGAAACCGGTGCGATGGCGCGGATTGTGTCTATCACGGCGGGTCACGGGCTCACCGGGAGGCTGTGCGCCATGGGCCTGGTAACGGGCGTAAGCATCGAGGTGCTTCAAAACGCCCAACGGGGGCCGGTTATCGTCGCGCTCTGCGGATGCCGAATCGTGCTGGGCAGGGGTATGGCCGAAAAAATCATGGCGGAATGATTTTTTTTGGGGATAACTTTAGTCATGCCTAAATTTTATTGACCCGCCTAAAATTCACATATTGCAAAAGAGGGGAGAGGAAAACCATGAAACAAACACTCACCGTCGCCCTTGTGGGAAATCCCAACTCGGGCAAGACAACCATATTCAACAATCTGACCGGCGCCCGCCAGCACGTCGGCAATTACCCCGGCGTCACGGTGGAAAGCAAGGAGGGGACCTGTCGGCACAACGGTGTCGAAATCAAATTCATCGACCTGCCCGGCACATACAGCCTGACCGCATATTCCGCCGATGAGCTGGTGGCGCGCCGCTTTATAATTCATGAAAGGCCGGATGTCATCGTCGACATCATCGACTCGTCGAACCTTGAGCGAAACCTGTACCTGACGATACAGCTCATGGAGCTGGGAGTACCCCTGGTTCTCGCCTTCAACATGAGCGATCAGGCGGGGGCGCGCGGATTTGCCATCGACACCGAAAAACTCTCCACATTCCTCGGTGCGCCCATTGTCTCGACCGTGGGGCACAAGGGGAGAGGGATGAAGGAGCTGCTTGAGGCCATTGTGGCGACGGCCGATGTCGGCACAAAAGTGAGAGAACCGTTTACCCTCGACTACGGCCGTGAGATCGAGGAGGAAATCACGCACATCACATCCTTACTCGGTAAAAACGGCGCGTACCCCGAGGAGTATGACCCCCGATGGCTGGCCACGAAGCTTTTGGAAAACGACAAGGACATTGTATCCATGATCGACTCACCAAAAGTCAACGACCAGCTCGACAGGAGCGCCGAGCGCATCGAGAAGATCATCGGCGAGCATCCCGAGACCGCCATTGCCGGGAGCAGATACGGATACATCTCCGGGGCGTGCCAGGAGTCCGTCCGCTCGACCATCGAAATCCGCCATACCATATCGGATAAGATAGACACGGTCGTTGTCAACCGCATCCTCGGGATCCCCATCTTCCTGGGGCTGATGTACCTGGTCTTTCAACTCACCTTTACACTGGGCGCCCCGTTCATGGACTGGCTCGACCAGTTCGTCGGCTGGCTCGGCGTTACGGTGTCCGGCTGGTGGCCGGCGGGCTCCGAGAGCGCCCTGAAATCCCTTCTGGTGGACGGCATCATCGCGGGCGTCGGCGGCGTCCTGATCTTTACACCGAACATCCTGCTGTTATTCATTGCCATCGCCTTTCTGGAAGACACCGGCTACATGGCCAGGGCGGCGTTCATCATGGATCGATTGATGAACAAGATCGGCCTGCACGGCAAGAGCTTCATCCCCATGCTGATAGGGTTCGGGTGTTCGATACCGGCGATCATGGCGACCAGGACCATCGAGAACGAGCGGGACCGCCTCACCACGATGCTCGTGGTGCCGCTGATGAGCTGCGGTGCGCGGCTGCCGATCTACGCGCTCATCATCCCCGCCTTCTTCCCCCAGGCCTTTCACGCCCCGATGCTCTGGATCATCTACATCATCGGCATCGTGCTGGCCATCATCGCCGCGAAGGTACTGCGGAGCACCCTTTTCAAGGGGGAGACCGCACCGTTCGTGATGGAGCTGCCGCCGTATCGGATGCCCACCATCAAGGGCGTTTTGATCCATATGTGGGAGAGATGCTGGCTGTACCTGAAAAAGGCCGGCACCATCATCCTGGTCATCTCGATCGTCCTATGGGCGATGATCGCCTACCCGGGGCTCCCCGAGGATGAGACGGCCCGCTTCGAGGCCGAAAGGGTCAATATCGAAGCCCTTGACGTCTCCGACGAGGAAAAAGAGGAGATTATCGCGACCATCGACAACGAGGAGGGGGAAGCGGCGCTGACATACAGCATCGCGGGCCGTATCGGCCACGGGCTGGAGCCCATCCTGAAACCGATGGGATTCGACTGGAAGATCGGCACGGCCCTCATCGGCGCCTTCGCCGCCAAGGAGGTCTTCGTGGCCCAAATGGGAATCGTCTATTCGGTGGGAGAGGCGGACGAGGAGTCCGAAAGCCTTCGTGAAAAACTACAGGCAAACTACAATCCGCTGATCGGCTTCTGCATCATGCTGTTCTGCCTCATCAGCGCGCCGTGCATGGCGACCATCGCCATCACCAAGAGAGAGAGCAACTCCTGGAAATGGGCGCTCTTCCAGCTCTTCGCGCTGACGGCCCTTGCGTGGGTGCTGACGGTACTGGTCTACCAGGTCGGGAGCCTCCTCGGCATCGGCACGGGATAGGAGAGATATATGATGGAAACAATTATTGTAAGTGTCATTGTTTTCGGCGCACTGCTTTTCGGGATACGATCGTTGTATCGAACGATGAAGGGTGATAACGACGGCTGCGCCGGATGCGGATGCGGGTGCACCATGCCAAAAGAGTGTTCCGAAACAGCGAAAGACACATCGAAAGGATAATCCACAAGACGCTCCGTTTTTAACCTTTCACCTGAGGCCGCACAACTCGACGGGAGATACCGGATTTGACCCTGCACCCCCTTTTTTGAAGGCGGAATCCTCCCCGGCGGTTCGCGGCCTTTTTTCTTCGACGCTCCCGTGACGGGTGCATATCACCTCGTATGGTACGATATACACCGTCGCCCCGCCTTTTCATCTTGCCTTTTTCCTCCCGGTTCTTTATCATTTCCGACAGTATGTATTTATTCTCCACAGTGTACGACAGAAATGACGCCTCACAGCGGGAAGACCGGGCCGCGCATGCCGTGGACATCCGGGGGTTGACGATTCGGTTCGGGAACACCACGCTGTTTGAGAACCTCTCCCTGACGGTCGAACGGGGGGAAAAGGTGGCCCTGTCCGGGCCGTCCGGGTCGGGGAAAACCTCCATCCTCAAATGTATTCTCGGATTTCTCGTCCCCCGTGAAGGCACCATCTCTGTTTTCGGCCGCGAGCTTTCTGAAAAAACGGTGTGGCAGGTACGAAGGAGTGCGGCGCACGTGGCCCAGGAGCCGGAGCTGGGCGACGGCACGGTCGGTGAAATTCTGGAGAAACCCTTCACCTATCGGGCGAACAGGCACCTGAGACAGAACCTGATACATATCCAGGACCTGTGCGAGAGGCTGCTCCTCTCCCTCTCGATTCTGGATTCACAGATGACGGAGCTTTCCGGCGGTGAAAAGCAGCGCGTTGCGTTGATCGGTGCCCTGCTGCTTCAGCGGCCGCTGCTGCTTCTTGACGAGGCGTCGTCCGCCCTGGACAAGGAAGCCACCCGGGCCGTTCAGCTCTTGCTTGCGTCTCTTACGGATGTGACGATCCTCTCGGTCTCCCACGACGATACCTGGCTTTCCTTTTCCGACAGAGTGGTCACACTCCCCGCACGCACCGTACCGGAGGCGATATGAACGGTATTATTGATATCGGTGCGGTGAACCTCGCCTTCGGATATGTCCTGTTGATCATCCCCCTGGCCGTCATCATCTGGCTGAAGATCCCGATAGTCACGGAAACCGTCGTCTCCATCGTCAGGATGACGATTCAGCTCCTCTTCGTCGGATTTTACCTCCAGGTGATCTTCGACCTCAATAATCCCTGGCTCAACGCCGCACGGGTGCTGATCATGATCATCGTGGCGGATGTATCCATCGCCCGGGGGGCGGGGGTGCGCATCTCTCATTTCGCCGTGCCGCTGTTCGTCAGTCTCCTGGCGGGGATGATCCTGCCGCTTTTGTTCTTTGTGGGCCCCATCATGCTGGTGCCGAATCTCATGGACGCCCAGTACATCATCCCCATCGGCGGGATGATCCTGGGCAACTGCCTGAGGGCGGATATCATCGGCCTCTCAACATTCTACAATTCCATACAAGGAAGGGAGAAGGCATACCTGGCGACGCTGGCCCAGGGGGCGCGGTTCTCCGAGGCGGCCCGCCCCTTCAGCCGGGACGCGGTGCGGGCGGCGCTGGCCCCCACTGTGGCCACCATGGCCACCATAGGGCTTGTGGCCCTGCCGGGTATGATGACCGGCGTGATACTGGGCGGCGCGGACCCGATGACCGCCATCAAGTACCAGATCGCCATTATGATCGCCATCTTCACCGGCACCTCCATCACGGTATACCTGGCCATCGGTCTGACGGCCCGGATCGGTTTCAACTCCTACGGCATGCTGGATAGAGGGATTTTCCGAAAGAACGGGCGCGGACACCGCCGTTGACCGCCAAACGCCCGGTACAAGGAGCGGAGGGCGAAAGAAATGCATAGGGAGGGAAGGGGGACCGTGAATCACCGCCGGCGTCCGGCTCCTCACTGTTTCTTACTCTCTCCTCCCGGCTTGAACACCGATACCAGCGACAGGGCGATCACCAGGACGATCTCGACGACGCAATACACAACACCCTGACGAGCAGCGGAGCGGTATTCGCCCGCAAACAGCCCCGGGTGAAGTCCCGCATCCGTCGTCACCGTCATTTCGCCCACCGCCGGCGCCAGGCCGAAAATCAGCACCGCCAGAATCGCTGCGAGGCCCGCCCACTTGACGACGATCCACCGATGGCGAAAAAAGCCCCAGGGCGTACACAGTGCGTAGACGAGGCCGGTCACCACAACCCCCACCAGGCCGAGGTTCACCGCATACCACAGGACATAATAAAGAGCCGGGTCGCCCGCCTGCCGGGATACGCCTTCGTCGCCCAATCGTCCGATCATGAGCACCAGCAGCACGATCAGCCCGATACCGAATATCTTGGCGAAGAGCGAATGAATGGGCTTCAGGACCTTCTGACCGGATGGGGAAAGTGTCCACTTTTTGTCCGACATCACAAATCTCCGGGATGAAATTTGAATGGCCAGAGTGTTTTTGCTTTGAGAACGGTATCAGCTGATATAATATACAGACATGAAAAGTCGTACGCTTATTGCCGTTTTGGTCCTCACTCTGGTCGGATTTCTGCTTTTAATCGGCGGCGTGGTCCTGAAAATCGCCCTGGGCATCATGACCGAGTCCGGCGTCATTCACCCCCGTCCCGCCCTCGACGGATTGACCACGATTCTTGTCCTCATCGGGGTGCTGGGCTTTTTTACGGGCAGTATCGGCATGGCGTTATCCGCCGGGTGGTATTACCTCTCCTACAGCCCGAAACGGGCGTTCACGCATATCATGAACTCGGAATACGCTCGATTCTTGGAGTCCCATGCCCTCACCGAGGGAAAGGCGAGGAGTATCCAGGGCGAGTGCGTTCTCGAAGGAATCGTCGATGAAACGCCCGTAATCGTCAGCCTGACCCATCGGCACACGAGGCCGTTCGGCCCGTTTTTCGTGCACCGCCGTACGACCTTTTTCTCCCCCTTTCCCGAATCACATCCCTCGCCCTTCCGTGTTCTCCCCACCGGAAAGAAGAGAGGCAAACTCGGGACGATATCCGAGACATTCGCCCGGTGCTACTCCCTCCCCTCCCAAGAGGAGCGGGAGGCCTTCATCCACTCCGGAATCGACGAGGGCGTCATGTCCGCCGTTCTCGACTTTACCGGGAAACACGACGGCACCTTCAGCATCGGGTATGAGGGGGTCTGGTGGGCCGCGGATCGCCTGGACTTCGGCGGGGGGGCCGAAGATATCTTATCTGAATTCATATCGACGGTGCGCCTGATAACGGGCGCCGTGGCCGCCGGCGCCCGAGACGCACAGGACGCCGTCGGGAAATCTCCGGCGTCGCATCCCGCCGGTCCCCCGGTATACGTCTCGATGCGCGCCCTTTCCATTCTCTTCCCGATCCTTCTCGTTTTGGGCGTTGGGTGTATCTTTTTGGGCTGGAAATGCTACCCCGAATTGATGGATACCGCCCGCATCTTCGTGATAACGGGGCTCTTCCTCTCCGCTCCGGGGCTCATCGGTACGCCGCTGGCGCTGATATACCGGCTCAGAAGCCGTCCGGCGGGACGGCGCTGAAGGCGAAGCGCCCCGCTCCGCCTCAACGCAATGAGCTCGAGGTATTCCTGACCGGTCCGAACGAATCGATGCCTTTCAGACAAGCCCGTGACGCACATGCACCACAGGCCGGCCAAACGCCGCCCCCGTCCTCACCATCCCCTCAAGTGCCGTTCTATCGGAGCGCGCCCGCATACCGGTATGTACAGGTCCGTGTTATACGTCATCCACGGTGAGGCCCGAGGGCATCATGTCATCATCCGGCGGAATCCCGGTTTCCTGGAAGATTTTTTTCCTCTCACACGCTACCGATTTTTCTTTGTTCAAACAGAAGGTCTCTATGAGCGTTTTGCACGCTCCGGCATGAGATTCCTGATATTTTTTAAAAAAGCCACAAGTTTCCAATCGCTCGCATTTCGACATCTTTTGCTGCTCCATGTTGCACATGAATTGCTGTTTTGAGAATTTCCGTATTCTATTGATACCCGGCGGTTTCGATTGTGCTTCGGCACCGTCGTCCGCCAAACCGATCCATAACGCTTTGGGCACTCCGGCATCGCTTACCCGTCTATTGTCTTCTTATATACTCTCATACAGACCGATCCTCCGAAAAACAAGAAAAACGGCGTACCCGCACCCGGGCTCCGCCGCATCTCCCTCTCCCGTTGGCTGCTCGATTTACCTCGACACGCTCATGTATCAAACCCTCTGTTACTATTTTCATTTCATCGATTGAACGTCATAGAAGAAATTATTTCAAATAGTAATTATTCTCATTGTATCATATAACTATTTTTCATTCAAGCTTTTTTCGACACAAAACACGGAGAAATATAAATGCCGGAATGGCGCTCTTGCCCATCCCGGCAGATGAAGACCCAGATCCGCTCCCTCGTCGGATATATGATATTCAGTGTCCTTCGTCGTCACACATCACCGCAAAGCTGCAGCAGTCGCCGCCTGCGGCCATGCAGGTTTCTTCCGATGCCCGCCATCGGACATTCGGCGCGGCCCACCGGGCAAGGCCCATCAAAAATCCCTCCGTCACGTAACAGACCGGATGTCCGCTCGTCCGATCAAAGCAGTGGACGTACGACCGATCCCGGTAATAGAGTGCGCCGTTTTCCATCTCCACCCAGGCGGTGGTATCCATCTGGGCGGAGATAATCGCCGCCGTTATGGTCAGGATGTCCGTTGCCCGCTCGATATCGCTCTTCCCGGCGAACTGTTGCTTGAGGGCTTCGGCTACGGCCTGGTTTTCCTCTATTCCCCATACGGCCTGCATGTTCCCGACCTGACGGAGAATGGAAATCGCACCTTTCTCGCCGTAGATATCCTCGATGGCGCAGTCCAGCCGTGTGGCTTCCGATACCATACAGTCTTCGAGATTCTCATTGCTTGGTGGGAGGTTGTCCCGATATTTCTCCAGGGACGTTCTGCGCAGAAGTGTACGTAACCCGTTTTCGCCGACGATATCACTGATCCCCAGCAGCATTACCCGAAATGTCATGTTGCTGACCGGCCTGTCTTCCATGAGTCCCTCCGGTATTCACCAACACATTCACAAGAACAGGCAGGGCGACGTCCCGTATGGGCGTTTATGAGAGGCAGCCTGACGGCCCTTTATAAAAAATATATATACTTAATATATAAGTCAAGAAAAAAACCCGGCGCATTTCCGAGCGGTCTTCGCCTCCATCCTCAAGTGGATTTAGACTTGCGATTTGTTTCCGTTTGTGGCATCGTTTGTGTGAGCGTTCATATACGATGTTTCGGCGGGATGATATATCCCGCCGGCCATTCATTCTTCTGTAAAACAGGGAGGATATGATGACCGAACACAAGAAGCCCGACGACATCACCCGTCGGGAATTCGTGGCCGCCTGCGCGGTGACCGGCACGGGCCTGTGCCTCTGCGGCACCGCCGGCTGCTCGACCTTCACCAAAAAGGGGAATACCCCCGGGGCCGAGGGCGACGCCTACACCATCGATGAGGGAAATCTCCTCGTGCTGAATCTTGAAAATATCCCCGAGCTTTCGGTTGACGGCGGCTCGGTGAAGATCATCGACGAAAGGCTCTCCGACGGGGTGATCGTGGTGCGGGTGAGCGGAGACGATTACCGGGCGGCGTCCCTCTACTGCACCCACCGGGGGGTGGAGCTGGAATACAGGCCCAAGAAGGGGCACCTTGTCTGCGCCAGCGCGGGATCGAGCGCCTTCACCCTGACGGGCGAAAAGATAAAGGGCCCCGCCACATCCGACCTGGCGGTGTATCCCACACAACTCGAGGAAAACCGCCTGGTCGTCACGGTCACGGCGGCGTAATCATGAAACGAAAGACCGCGCCGCATCGGGGGAGCACTCTCCCCGGTGCGGTGCGCGGAATCTGTATCGTCCTTTGTCTTGTGGTGACGATCCCCTGTCTCGCGAAAGGCGAATCCCCCGTCACATGGGCGATCGAGCCGCGATTTTCCGATGCGAAGCCCTTTTCCGGCGGCCTGGCCCCGGTGATGATAGACGGCATGTGGGGATACATCGACGCATCGGGCGATGTCGTGATCGAGCCCCGCTTTCATTATGCCGAGCCCTTCAGCGGGGGTCGTGCGGCGGTGATGATCGACGGCATGTGGGGCTTCATCGATCGCACCGGGTCCTTCGTCATACCCCCCGTTTATTTTTCCGCCGGTAATTTCTCCGAGGGATACGCCTGGGTGGACACCGGCACGGCCCGGGTGTATATCGACGTGGACGGAAACCAGGTGATTACCCCTGATCGGTTCTACTGGGGGGGAGACGTCTCGGAAGGATTGATACCGGCCATGCTGGGCGAATATACGGGGTATGTGGACCTGAATCTTTCCGTCGTCATCGATGCCCGGTTTCATGACGCCGAGGAGTTTTGCGAGGGCCTGGCCGCCGTCGCGATAGACGGGAAATGGGGCTTCATCGATAGAACCGGGCGCTTCGTCATCGAGCCGGAATATGCCGAGGCCGGGGACTTTTCGGAAGGTCTCGCCTCGGTGATGATCGTTAAAGACGAATCGATCCTGTGGGGGTATGTGGATGAAGAGGGCGCCCTCATCATCGAGCCGACGTTCAGTTGGGCGGAATCCTTCTCCGACGGCCTGGCGGCGGTCTATACCGACGACGGCTGGGGATACATCGACCGGACGGGACGGATGGTGATCCCGCCCCGGTTCATCCAGGCGGGGCCCTTCTCCGAGGGGCTCGCCCCGGTCTGCACGGGGGAGGGATGCGGGTATATCAGGCATCCGGATGAGTAGGACCACCTGCCCGGCGGCGATGTTTTTCAGAGACATGTAACCCATTTCGCAGATGACCGTCCCCGAAAATTTCACCACACATCCGTCAAAATTTCACCAATCCTTGTACCTATAACCACCCATCATCCAACAAAACGGATCGTTTCACCGTCTATTTCGATTTATATATTAGTATATTTCTAATATTATAAATGTCTTGCATTCTTCTCTCCTTTTTGGCATACTAATGATAATCGTTCCTAAATAATACAGGAGGCGCTTATGGCCAAACCACAAGACGGGTGCGTGACGCCCGCAAAGGGACCGATATTGGAAGAACCGGCCGAATCTCCGGCCACAAAACAAGCCGCCAAACAGGAGGTACGCAGAATGGGCGTGAAAGTCGGAAAACCGGCCCCGGATTTCGAGGTGCCGGCGTTCATCGACGGAGGGTTCAAGAACATTTCCCTGTCCGATTACAAGGGGAAGTGGGTTGTGCTCTGCTTTTATCCAGGGGACTTCACCTTCGTTTGACCGACGGAATTAACGGCGGTCGCCGTTAAGAACGACGAGTTCAAGAAGCTGGGTGTCCAGATACTGGCCATGAGCGTGGACAGCCGCTTCGCACACAAGATCTGGCAGGAGGAGGAGCTCTCCAAGATGGTGCCCGGCGGGGTGCCCTTTCCGATGCTCTCCGACGCCGGCGGACGTGTCGGAACCGTATACGGGGTATACGACGAGGAGGCGGGAGTGGACGTCCGGGGGAGGTTCATCATCGATCCGGACGGCGTCATCCAGGCCATCGAGATTCTCACCCCGACGGTGGGGAGAAACGTGATGGAGACCATCCGGCAGATTCAGGCGTTCCAGCACGTCAAGAAGACCGGCGAGGTCACGCCGTCGGGCTGGAAGCCGGGGAAACCCACCCTCTCACCGGGGCCTGACCTGGCGGGGAAGGTCTGGGAGGTCTGGAAGACGGACCTGGCCTTCGACTAACACGAACCGTGACATATCTACTCACATCATGCTCTCATTCATGCTGAAAACAATAAGATTGATATAGATACCGCCCTTTCACTATCCACCGAAAACAAAAAAGCCCCCGATTCGTCGGGGGCTTTTTTGCATCTTGACAACGGCGTGAGGCGCTTTTATCACGTCCAGGGCCAACCGGCACGCATCCGTACCGAAAAAAAAGATATCCTCCGTCACAAACAGGCTTGACACCCGCCATCCTCCCTGTTAAGAGAGAAGACGGATGTAACACATGAAGGAGGCCCCGGTGAAACGACACTCTTTTTCAATATATACGGGCATAATCGCCCTCCTCTGCGCCGCGTTTCTCTTTTCCGGCTGCCAGAACGCCGCACGCTACTACGCCCGCGCCCTCGGGGAAAAAGACCCGGAAGTGAAGGTCGAGCTGTTCACGAAGGCGATTGAGCAGGACCCGGAGATGGCCGAAGCCTATCTCGAACGGGGGAAGGCACGTATCAATACGGGACGCTACGAAGACGCGGTCGATGATTTTTCGACATACATCAGGATGCAGCCTGAGAGAGGAAACGCCGACGCCTACTTTCACCGGGGGATCACCCTGAGCTACATGGGGAGATACGACCGGGCCATCAGCGATCTTTCCACGGCCGTATCCCTCAAGCCGGATGATGCGGACGCCTTTTACGCACGGGGAACCTGCTACGAATTCATCGGCAAGTATGACGACGCCGCCCTCGATTATACTCGGACGATCGAGCTGGACCCGAAAAACGTCTACGCCCACTTCAACCGGGGAAAGGTCCTCGCCATGCGCGATCGCCATGAAGAGGCCGTCCGGGACTTTACCGCCGCCATCGAACTGGACCCGGAGTTCGCACCCGCCCACAACAACCGCGCCCAAAGCCTCCTTGCCCTGGGACGCTGCGAGGAGGCCGCCCGTGACTACACGACCGCCATCGAGATGGGATTGGATCTGCCGGACTCGTACTACTTACGGGGGCTGGCCTACCGGGGTATGGGGGAGGTGGCGGCGGCGGAGACCGATTTTCGAACGGCTTGCGACGGGGGAGAGGAGCGGGCCTGCGAGGCGCTTTTGGAGATGGGCCGGTAATAAAGCTGTGAAAACCACGTGGGGAGCGTGAAACATAAAGGGGTACACAGTGATGGAGACGGACAATCGAGTTTATTTTTCCCTTCCTCATGCGTATCAGAACATCGGCGCCGCCTAACTCGTCCGCCGCATCTCCGGATGACGATACCATCCGGGACATTCCCTCCCGACCACCGTTCATTGAAAGAAAAGCGGCCGCACTAAAATGCGGCCGCGTTTTCGTGCATCGCCGTATTCGGCGATCGGCTCCCGGTTTCCCTCCTCCCACCGGGGGCCTGGGCCCCCCGCCCGAGCCGATGAAGCCGTCAGCGTACAGGATTGTGTTATATAAAAAGTCCGTCTCTCTCTACTTCTTCGGCCCCTCCGGGGGCGGTCCCTGGGGGTCTCCCGGAGAGTCATGGGGGCCGCCTTTTTCCATCATCATGTCGGGCGGGATATCCTTGGCCTCTTTCTTGGTGATATAGCCGTTCTTGTTTTTATCCAGGGCTTTGAGTTGTTCCGGGGAGCCCATGAATTCATCCTTGGAGATCTTCCCGTCGCCGTTTTTATCCCATTCCTTGATATAATCGGCTCCTTTTTTCTCCACTGGTTTCGGCTCCGGCTTCGGCTCCCCCGGAGGCGGCCCCTCCGCCAGTACGGCGGATCCATTGCCGGTAATACCCAGGACGAACCCGTTGAAGGACATCGTGATGGTGCCGTTCACGTCCCGGTGCGTGGCGCCATCGGCCGCCAGCACATTCTGCGCCAGGACCGTCGGGATGATGACAAGCGAAAGCGCCAGCGCCGCCAATACGGGAACAGATATTCTCATTTTGTTGCTCCTTTCATCTTCTCGGTAAATTGATCCTCCCGTATCCTCACTTACACTCTGTATGTATGATTTCCGATACATGCTCTCAATGGGGGCAGGGCACATGCCGCGATTCATGTGATGCGCCTTACCCTCCTTTGTTTTTCACCCCTCCCCCCGCATTTTCAAAAACCACCGCCGTGGCCGCCGCGCCGTTTTTCTCGCTTTTTTGGCGGCGAAGCGGAACGGGCGGCCGTCCACCGCATCACCAACCCAGATAACACCGCATTCATATCACACGAAGGCGGGGCACACCTTCCCGCCCCGGTTCACCGAACATAAAAAAACGGCCGCGAAAAGGCGGCCGTATGTTTTTTTATGATGCTACAACCGGCATCCGGCCCCCATCATACCCCCGAAGGTGTGGGCTCCTCGCTGTCGTCAATTTGACGTCACCGCCGGCATAAAGGTTACAGGCATGTTCCGGCGGGCAGGTGTGTGCATACACTCGCAAATAAAAAACGGCCGCACACACGTGTGGCCGCATAATTTTTCTATAGTGCCGTAATCGGCATCAGGCTCCCGTTATTCCTCCGGAGGCGCGGGCTCCTCGCTCGCGTCGATGAATCCGTCGCCGTTGGCGTCCAGATCGTTGAAATTTTCCACGGGGCCGGTGTATTCATCTGCGGATACCTTGCCGTCGCCGTTCGCGTCCCAGTCGTTGATAAATCCCTGACCCTTTTCGAGCATCACCTCACCGCCCTCGGCGGGGGGCATCTCGGGCGCCTCGCTCTTGTCGATAAAGCCGTCCTTGTTTTTATCCAGTGCGTCGAAGTTTTCCGGCGGGCCCAGATATTCATCCCGGGCAACCTTGCCGTCGCCGTTAATATCCCAGTCGGCGATAAAATCGGTGCCCACCCTCACCTCGGGCTTCGCCCCCTCCGGAGGCGGTCCCTGGGGCGCCTCCACCGGTTCGATGAATCCGTTGCCGTTGGTATCCAGATCGCTGAAGTTCTCCGGCGGACCGGTAAACTCATCCGAAGACACCTTGCCGTCGCCGTCCGCGTCCCAGTGAGTGATGAAATCGGAAGGTGGCGCATCCTGGGCCAGAGCCGACGGTATAACCGCAAGCGAAAGAACCAACACCACCGCCAATACGGGAATAGATAGTTTCATTACGGTCTCCTTTCCTCTTTAAAGGAAAACGATTCTTTGTTACGTTGCATATCCTTTTTTTGGATATTATATTTTTATTACCATATCAGGCTTTGTGACGAAACTCAAGAGACTTTATACGCTCAATTTTTTCGCCTCTTTTTCCGCCTGCTTTGTAAATGCCACCATGTCGACCACCGTGTCGTTCTTTCTCGCCTCCTCCGCGGCGAAACACAACAGGTGGCTGTCCACCGCGTCCTGAACGTCGGTGAGAATTTCCCGGGAGGTGTCCGCCCTCTGTACCGATTTCGCGAAATCGATGAGCACCAGGCCGTCCGATCCGCCGTGAAACAGCGGATTGAAGCGCACCCGCTTTCTCTTCACCGATATTTTCGGATTGAAGGTGCGCATCTGGAGCGTCCCGGAGAAGTCCTTTGAATAGAGCTCGCCCATAGTGCCGTTGACGTTCAACGTACGCTCCCAGGCGACGCTGAAGGCCGATAAAGAAAGCGCCGCCATGACGCCGCCGTCGTACTGTACGTTGACGATCTGGTGATCCATCACGTCGTTATCGCAGCGATAGACGCATCGGCCGTGGGGGCCGGTTTTGAGCTCCTCGATGCGCCCCGCCCGGTCGGTGCTGACCAGGTTATACATGGAAAGGCTCCTGAGATACGGATACCTGATGTAGCCGTCGATGACGGTCCCGGGGGTAATGCCGGTCAGGAGTGACAGGGGTATCTGGGGGAATCCGGGTTTTATGTACTGCCGGTAGGCGTGAAACTGGCAGGTGTCCTCGATGGGGCAGCCGTCCAGGCACCGCTCCGGCGCGCCCTTCGGGGCGTTTTCCGGCCGAAAATAGGTCAGCTCGCCGAAAGACGACACCTTCACCGGCCGGGAGCCGGCGAACCAGGTCAGGAGGTCGAAATCGTGTATCCCCTTGGCCGAAAGAAACGAAATCACATCGGCGCTTCGTCTGGCGAAACCCCGCACATAGCTCATAATGAAATGCCAGTAGCCCAGGTTTTCGATGGCCTGCATCCCCATCACCCGGCCGATGGCCTCGGTATCGATGAGCTTCTTCATGCGCTGGTACAGCTCGAGGTATCGACACTCAAGAAATATCTGAAGGATCAATCCCTGTTTCTTCGCCTCCTCGGCCAGGCTCACGCACTCGGCCGGGGTCTGGGCCATCGGCTTTTCCAGAAGCACATGATACCCCTTCCTGAGGCTCTTGATCGTCGATTCGTAGTGGTGAACATCCGGCATGGCATTGATGACGGCGTCGGCCAGCTGCGGCCTTTCAAGGAGATCCCGCCAGTTCGAAAAGGCGTTTTCGGCGGGAATACCGAAGCGCTTGACAAAGCGCTCCCGCCGCTCGTCATTCGGCTCCGCCACGGCCACGTATTCAAACAGCTCCGGATGCTTCTCCACAAAGATTCCGTACATCACCTGTCCGCGTTCCCCCGCTCCCAAAAGCGCGATTCTTACCGGTTTTTCTTTCGCCATAATCCACCTCGGTTTCTTTGGAATGCGCATATCCCGTATTACAAGCCGTTCTTTTGACTCTTTTCAATATCCTCAAGGATCTTCGTGTGCATCGCCTGATTGATGGGATAGAAGCTGATGATGAGGATCCCCAGAATAATCAGGGCGATGGGGACGAAGGTCGTCAATATCCTGATGCCCAAAAGCGTCTGATTCGTCTGGCTTTCGTTCGCTACAAACCCGAAAAAGCTCAGTCCCTGCCCGGCGATAAACCCGGCCAGGGCCGAGGCCATCTTCTGGCCGAAGAAAAAGACGCCGTACAGGATTCCCTCCCGTCTTAAACCCGTCTGAAGCTGCCCGTATTCCACGGTGTCCGGCACCATGGCCCAGGGGCTGAAAAAGTTCGTGGAAAGCCCGATCCCTCCCACGATGAACATCGGCAAAAGCACAGCCGGGTTCAGCTCCCGGACAAAGAAGATACCGAGCAAAGACAGGGCCAGAAGCCCCATGCCCGCATTGAAGGCCGCCTTCTTGCTCATTTTTTTCGACACCCACACCCACAGCGGCAACGCCAGGGCCGCGGGAACGAAGATGCACAGAAAGGCGAACGTGGCGAAGTCCGCATCGTTCATGATGTACTTGAAAAAGTAGTTTATCATCGCCGCCAGCACGCCCAGAGCTGTCAGGTGCATAATCATCCCGAAAGAGAGGATGATGAAGGGGCGATTGCTCTTCAATACCGTGAGGATATCCCGAAGGCTGTAGTGGGTGGTATCCCGCTGTACAACACGCTCCCGAACGCTGAAGAAGGTTACCAGGGTCAGGATCGCCGCAAGCGCCCCGAATATGGCCCCGGTGGCGCGGAAACCGACGCTCCCGCCGCCGAAGAGATCCACCAGGGGAAGGGTTGCTCCGGCGACGGTGAGCGTCCCCATCAGGGCAAAGAAGGTACGCACCCCGGATATCTTCGAGCGTTCGTGGGCGTCCACGGTCATGCTGGCCGTGAGGGCGCCGTAGGGGATGTTCACCACGGTGTAAAAGGTGCACACCAGGAGAAAAAATATCAGCGCGTAGATCGGGCGAAATCCCTCATTGATATTCGGCGAGGCGAACAAAAAAAAGAAGCAGAGTCCCAGGGGAATCGCTCCGAACAGGAGGTAGGGTCGCTTCTGCCCCCATCGGGTATGAGTCCGATCGGAGAGGTAGCCCATGGTTGGGTCCGTGACTGCGTCCCACGCCTTCGAGACGAAAAAGATCGTCCCCGCCACGGAGGCGGCGATTCCAAACACATCGGTAAAATAAAATATGAGAAAGATGAGAACCGATTGAAAAACGAGATTGGCCCCGAAGTCACCGACGCCGTAGCCTATTTTCGCGCCGGCAGAGATCGTGTCTTCAATCCGCACGGAGTTCTTCTGGTTCATGTCGCCCCCTCCACATAAACATTCAGGAAATCAATGATACTTTTCGGGATTATAAAAAGGTATGCCACCATGTCAGTATATGAACTCTGAAATGTGTGTCAAACCTTTTTTCCTCTCTTTTCGCTTCTTTCCGTATATCGCTTAAAAAAACGGGGTAGGCATCGTGATTTTCTCTTTTTGTCAGTGAACGTTCCTGTGCCGGTGGTAAAAAAAAACAGGCGGGGATATCGATTCCCCGCCTGTTTTAAAACTCTCATGTACTTTCGCGATCATACCGTCTCATACCGCTCTTCGAAAAAGGCCTGCTTGTCTATCTTTCCCATCCCCAGAGACGGTACTTTCTTGATGAAAACGATTTCCCTGGGGGTCTTGAAATCCGCCAGATACTTTCGAGAGAACTTGAGCAGCTCCTGCCCGGTGAGCCCGACTCCCTCCCGGGGCACAATGAAGGCCTTTACCGCCTCGCCCCTGAGATCGTCCGGCACGCCGATGACCACCGCATCCATCACGTCCGGATGCTTCAGAAAGGCGTTTTCCACCTCTGCGGGATACACGTTCAGTCCGCCGGTGATGATCAATTCCTTCGAGCGGCCCATATGATAGAGAAACCCCTCTTCATCCAGACAGCCCAAATCGCCGGTATAAAACCAGCCGTCCCGCAAGACCTCGGCCGTCTCCGTCGGGTTGTTGTAATATCCCTTCATGACCATCGGCCCCCGCACGATGATCTCGCCGCTCTGGCCTGTTGGCAGCTCGTTCCCGTCCTTATCCACGATCTTCACCTCCACGCGGCTGACCGGTATCCCCACCGAGCCCCGCTTGCGCGACGCGTCTTTTGTGGGGAGAATGGAGATAAGGGGCGAGGTTTCGGTCAAGCCGTACCCCTGGACGATATCCAGGTGGGTGAATCGCTTCACGCATTCTTCCATCAGCGCCTTCGGCACACTCATGCCCATCAGAGAGATGAATTCCAAACATGAAATATCATAGCTGTCTATCTTTGGATCTATCAACAACAGCTGCATGATGGGCGGAACCCCCACGAACCAGACGACCCGTTCCCGCTCGATGGTCTTCCATATGACGTCGGGGCGCATCCCCTCAAAGAGCACCATCGTGCCGCCGATGGAAACCAGAAGGTTCAGCATCACCAGCCCCCCGATGTGGGAGAGCGGCAGAACCACCGCAAACACCTTGTCGGGCGTCACGTAATCCGAATAAATCTCCAGCACCGCCAGGGGAAATTCCTCCAGGTGAGCCACCGTCAGCACAACGCCCTTCGGCCTTCCGGTGCTGCCGGACGTATAGAGGTGAAGCGCCTCGTCGGTTTCGGTCACATCCACCGTCGGGAACATCTCGTCGGTTTCGGCGATCAGTTCCTCATAGGTTACCCCCTCCACCAGGGAAGGGCCGTCGACACAGTACATGTCCCTGAGAGAGGGGACCGTCTCAAGATTCTCCGCCATTGCCGCGGTCGTGAACAGCAACGACGGCTCCGAGTCAAAGAGGACATCCATAATCTCATCGGGCTTGAGTCGGAAATCCAGGGGCACCAGCACGGCCCCCAGGGAAAGGGTGGCGAAATAGATATCAACAAACTGCGGTTCGTTGATGAGGGTGATGGCGATCTTATCTCCTTTTGAGATACCCCTGTGTGACAGAGACACCGCCAGGTTCTTCGCGCGGATATAGAGATCCCGGTACGTCAGCCGGTTTTCACCGACAATCAGTGCGACTTTCTCAGGGATGGTCTCCGCAAGATTCTCAAGATAGGTTTTCACATACATACTACACGATCCTCCTGTTATCGTGTAAAAGGATTGTCACATCCTCTCCATACCTCCGCCTTGTGCGGTACGTCCTGTTGGGGGGGAGATAACGGTCTCCGGGCGGTCCATGCCCCGCCTGGAGAGGCGACTGTTTCCATAAGACGCCATGAATGCAGAGTGAAATTTTATAGCACTTCCAAGCGGATTTCAATATTCAAATAATTAAAATTAGATAATGATAACTTGTTAACAAAAGACCCGCTCCCGCCATCTTCGATCATGAGAATTCACATAACCGGCTCTTCTCTCTTGACAAAACGGACAGGTACCAGTAGTGTAGAAGAATACGTAAAAAAGGAACGGAAACGTCCGCGTATACACCGTTAAAACAAGAAAGCACCGGCTTTTTAAGAGGACCGACATGCCGAAAGATTATGTTCACCAAGATATGAACGAAGAGGTGACCGCCATCTCCGGGCACTACACCAACGAAAAAGAGGATACGGTCACCATCAACGGGAAAGAGGTGCTCTACATCCTGGGACACGCGGTTGTCGACACATCCTGCTGCGGTATGGGCGGAGGAAGGTTCGCCCTCATCCCCGGATATCTTCTCAAGCACCACTACCGCACGGATGACGACGGGAAAAACGTCTCCCAGGTGGAGCCGATAGAGGATGACTGGGATATCAAAAAGGAAATCATCCATCAGATAGAACAGCGGGAATCATACTGCAATATCCGCTTCCTGGGCTGATCATACTATATACAAAAGGAAACGAAAGAAACGAGCCGATGATATGGGTTTCAGAATGTGCTATAAAGTAATGGAAAAATTTTTTCAATCGATACTGCTTTATCACAATGGTGAAACATAGAAATTTCGTCTTGAATCTTTTACTCCATGTATGCTATAATTTCTCCGTAGGTATGCGCACATGAAAGCAGAAATAATTAAAAGCGGCAGCCCAATCGGAGAAATTGTTTTCTCCGAGGGCTCAATGCAGATTAACTGCGACGACCCGGAGCTCCAGAGCAGGATATATCTACATATTACCAGCCCCGAACCGACCGAAGAGGGGCAGATAAAAAAGCTCGAGGCCATGCAGGGCACGGAAAACGGAACCGTGGAATATTTCAAGGCGGCCCTGGAATTTATCAACGAGATGGAGGCGGACTTCGAGCTGAAGCTGGTTGAATAGATTAAGACAAGCCGGTTAGGGGAGGGGAAAAACAAAAAGGGAGAATGAAATAAAGTAAAACGGCAGATACAATACAACTTGAAACAGTACCTAAAACCCCCTTTCTTATGAAGGGGGTTTTTTTTACAGGCATTCCCGCTAGGAGACCACATAAAATCCATTGATGGTGAAAACAACACATGTTATATTCAAATACAGTTATTTTGAAATGAAAATCCCTTTTAAGGGAATGAACCAACCCTGGTTTGGGAGTGTGTATGCGTGATCTGTTATGTTGGATGAGCGTTCTATCTGTCATTGCCACATGTTTTATGGCAGTTTTTACAGGCCTTTTATGGCGCTTGAATAGAGATTATTTCCGTTCTTTAAGAGAAGACAGAAAAAAGGATTTTGGCGGCACATTAAGAGTCACAAGTTGTAAGCCGCGAGGGTGGATAGAAGGTCAGAGATTCGCCTTTGAGATCGGTCTTCTTAATTGTCCTGAACGAGACTTGAGTTGACAGTGGCCGTACCTCCCGGCATGTCAATGGCGGTTACACAGTCATAACCTGCCGATCCAGAT